>DUNY01000459.1 GCA_012839145.1 Thermoanaerobacterales bacterium | reverse complement strand
CAAAACTCAGCATAGTCCAGTTAATGATATTAATCACTTTTTCACGATCGAAATCTTCCCGGAATTTGGTCCAATCAATGTTTTGATAACCCCTTTCCAAGCCGCTTGAAATGAGATCCTTGCTAAGTTTATTAATTATAGGCTTCACTTCAGCTGCATCCTCATGGGTTAAGGCCTTAAGAAGATTAAAGGCATACGGAAACTGTTTATAAACCTTAAATTTAACCAATCCCAGTTGTCTGATTCTTTCAAAGAAATCTGGTTCATTCCAATCCACTTCAGCATAGATTTGCTCAATAACCTTAGCTACATAATCAAGCAGAAATAAATACAGTTCCTTTTTACTGTTAAAATAGTTAAATAATGATCCTTTAGATATTTCCGCTTCTTTTATAATCTCATTCGTAGAAGCCTTTTCATAACCATTTTGGGCAAACTCTTTAAGAGCTGCATTAATAATACGTTCCTGTTTCTCTGGTTTTAAACTATAGAATTTTGAATAAATAATAGCCACCTCATTTCTTTCTTAGCATAAACAGCAATTGACCACACTGGTCACTTCGATTATACACTGTATGACCAGTGTGGTCAATATATTTTATACAAAATCTATCATATAATTCAAAACTTTCTATTCAATAGGCTTTATTCCAAGAAATATACCACGTTGAGAACTGTTCCAAATTCTCCCGCAAAAGGAGCCTAGACTAGTCTTCACTTAGAGCCGATGATCTAACTTCAAATTGTGCCCCATTGCTCTTTCTCAATACTTCCAGATACGCTTTTATTTCACTCCAGGCTTTTGTATTTAACCCTTCCCCTTGGATGTCCTTTAGTTTTATGTGACCGTCCTTAGATAAAGAAAATATAATATATTATAAAAACAACTTGAGGATGGTAAAATTTAATCTGAACTGAGCACAAGTCCCTCCTTTACGGTCATTACTTCAATCATTATTAATGCACCCAACCTAAATCCGTATACAAACGATTCAGCGGATTCCAATGAACATGATTCATATACCACATCCAGTAAGGCCTCAAGTTGATTGAAATCATCTTCCGAAAGTTTCTTTTCCCACATTTTCAGCATATCGGACATTCTTTCCCCTACTGAATCGTATTTGGGAACGTTTTTTAAAGCAATTAATTCAGCCGGGTATATGTTGCCATCATACAGTTCTTTCAAAATGGTTTTCATCTTCCCGCCTTCTTTCTTTAACATAATGCCTTTTAATATAATTTTAGCGATATTTGCGCCAAATGTCATAGCGATTATTTCGCTAAAACTATATTTGATATTAAGATGATGATTATGTATGAAAGAATAAGAAATTTGCGGGAAGATGAAGGTATGACGCAGACAGAAATTGCAACGTATCTCAACTGTAGCCAAAGGATTTACAGTAATTATGAACGTGGTGAAGTGGATATACCTACCGAGATATTAATTAAACTTGCGGATTTACATAATATAAGCACCGATTATCTATTGAATAGAACAAACAGAAAAAAGCCGTATCCGAAAGACTGACCAATATAATACACGAAGTGACGGTTCTGTTGTGCTGTTTTGCCTAAGGTTGCCGTTAGTGCAATCATGCTCATCAATTGGATGGGCTTTTTATTTCTCTGCTATATATAATAGATCGTCAATACCGACTATTTTGCCCAATTCATTCAAGTCATTCACAATGCTCCGGTTTATAGGTATTCCTTGCTTTATTCTTTCCTCATAAACTCTCTGACTTATTTCTCCGGGAATCATTATCTCATCCACATCTTCAGCTGTAGGACATGATTTTATCTCTTCGATAAGTTGATCCATTCTATTCTTAAAAAACTGAACACCCAAAATAGGTTCAATATTAAGAGCTGCCATGAAATGTCCCGTTCCAAGGGACCCCTTACCACTAAAATCCTTTATGGCTTTAACTTCGGTTCCAAAAGCTGAACCGGTTAAAACCCCTGAAAGTATGTCAAGCATAACGGCCATTCCGTAGCCCTTGTGTTCACCGATGGGCAATAACATACCACCGCCTTCAAAGCCCTCATAGGGACTTTCCGTAGGTTTTCCTTCCTTATCCAATGCCCATCCTATAGGTATTGTCTTACCGTTTTTTTCAGCAAGTAAAATTTTCCCCGCGGCGACTACTGAACACGCCATATCCAATATAAACGGATTATATTTACCTGCCGGTGCTGCAAAGGAAAAGGGATTGTTCCCGATCAGTCTCTTTTTACCGCCGGTGGGAGCCATTAGAGGTGCCGTGTTAGATGCAGTAAAGCCTATCATATCGTGTTTTAAGGCCATGCTTGAATAATAGGAACACGCCCCATAGTGATGATTGTTTCTCACTAATGCTATTCCAACTACATTTTTCTTCGCTTTTTCAATGGCTTTATCCATAGCAACTTTTGCAGCTACCGGGCCGATATAATTTCCCCCGTCTATGACGGCAAAAGTATCAGATTCAGTTACGGTTGTTATATTGTTTTCTCTTGATATCAAACCTTGATCCAGTCTCTGCAGGTATGTAACGAACCTCATGACTCCATGGGAGTCAATTCCCCTTAAATCAGCATAGAGAATTGCATCTGCAGTAATTTTAGCATCGCCCCTGTTAATCCCACGACTCACAAGTAACTTAATACAATAAGCTTCAAGTTTTTCTTTTGTAATCACTACTTTGGTTATATTGTTACTTATTTTCTACACCACCTGATTGAATTGTTGACGTTATTTATTGGAACTGGGTATAAAAGGTATAATCCTTGATGCTAAATTGCCGATAGGCATTGATTGTAGCCATACCTTCCCGGGGCCTTTTAGTGTTGTTAAAAACAAACCTTCTCCTCCAAAGACTATGTTCGTGAAGCCTTTAACCATTTCAATGTCAAAATTTACACTGGGTTCAAACATTGCTACATGCCCTGTATCAACTTTCATTTTTTCACCGGGATTTAATTGGTATTCCACTGCTTCACCGTCTATTTCAAGGAAAACCCATCCCGGCCCCGTCACCTTTTGCAGTATAAATCCCTCGCCTCCGAAGAGCCCGGCACCCAATTTCTTCTTTAAGTGAATTTCCAGTTTTACACTGCGCTCGGCACAAAGAAAAGCATTTTTTTGGCATATGAGGGATTCCCCGGCGTCAAGATGAATTGGAACTATTTTTCCGGGAAAGGATGATGAAAAAGCTATCATACCCGAAGTTTTATTCAAGGTGTATGTAGTCATAAAAAGACTCTCTCCTGCCAGCTTTCTGGCAATCCCTCCGAAAAGGCCGCCTTCCATATTGGTTTTCATATCAAAACCGTCGCTCATCCATGACATGCCGCCGGATTCGGTAAAGACGCTTTCACCTTCTTCCAGAGTTAGGATTACTACTGGCAATGTATCTCCTCGAAGCTCGTATTTCACAAAATCACTCCTCGTCTATCTTAATTACATCAATAATATCATACTAGAAAAATCAGGTAAATATACTTTTATAAGGAAGTATATACCAAACCCGATGAGGTGCCGATCCCCATAAGCAAATAAGCCTGACCTGCAGATAAATATATAAGAATGTGTCACAATTCAACTGAGTAAAAAAACAAGAGCCTTAAACTTTTACATAAGTAAAAAGCTCTTGTTTTTAAACGGCGTAACTGATAACTACTTTATCGCTTTGTTACAGCCACCTTGTTATAAATTCAACGGGTTTTTATAAAATACCGGTTATTTGATATACTCATCACTTACCAAAATCTCGGATATTACCTCTGTTGGAATAACAAATTCCTGAATTCCCATATATCCGGGAGCAACCTCATATTTATCAAAGGAGATAACCAGTTTGCCTTCGCTGTTGATATAAAAACTTTGTTCCTTTGATATCTTCTCAAATAAATCAACAAGACCTTCCTCTTCAACACCTTCAACCCAATAGAACATCATATCATCAGCTTCATGTCGCTTTATCATTTGCTCCTTAATATTCTCACTTATGATATCTACATAACTGTCATCTTTAAATAAACTGGGTAGAGTTATCAAAACTTCGTTTTTCTTATCTATTGTGTCATATTTAAAGGTTGTTGATGATGAAGCTATGGTATTTACAACATAACGGCCTACAGAAAGTATCCTGTCAGTGTCTGTTTTTATAACATATCCGCTGTCTACACCTAGATGACCTCCACCCTTTTCTTTCATATCTCCCATATCAGCTAAAAACTCTTTATATAACTTTTCATTTTCTTCAAGATACTTTTCGTTTAAGCTGTTTTGTAATTTCTTATCTTTCAAACCACTGATTTCAGGCACTTTTATGTTTGCATTAAATGTATTCTCATCTACGGTGTATTCCCTAAAAGTCAGTACCTTCACAATACTGCCTACAAGGGGAACTTTTGAAAGGGTTTTAGCAAACGCGGGACTTGTATTAATGCCCACTGTCAATACAGCCACCGTAGCAGCTATAGAGGCTGCCACCGTAACAGCTTTACTAAATCTTCCTTTCCTCTTTACACCATTGGAGCGACTTTCCTTTATTGCCTTTCTAACTACAAAGTCAAGCTCTTCTGGGATAGGTATATCCATATATTCTTTTTTTAATTGCTTAAAATTATTGTTTATCATATTGAAACCTCCTGATTTTCATCATTCATCTGGGTGCGCAGTTTTTTAAGACCTGTATACAAGCGAGTTTTTACAGTGTTTACATTTTGATTTAAGATTTCGGCAATCTCTTGCAGCTTTAAGTCTTCAAAATATCGTAGGATGATTATACTGCGATATTTTTCGGGCAAATTATCCAATGCCGCCTTTAGGTCAAAATCTTCGTAGCTGTCATATTCGCCATCATTACAGTTAAATAAGAATTCTTCCCCAACTATAATCTCCTTCTTCCTCTTTCGCAAAAAATCCAAGGAAGTGTTTACTACGATTCTGTAGAACCAAGTCTTCATATAACTTGGATTCTTTAACGAATCTAATGATGAAAAAGCTTTGTATATCGACTCTTGGATAATGTCCAAGGCATCATCAGCATTTTTGACATAACTATAAGCCAGCCTGTAATACTTATCTTTGAACTTAACTACATGATTTGCTATTTGCTCTTCCAAGATATTTCTACCCATTCGCGCGAATTTCTCCTCTCCGATTTTTAGATACGTATCTTATGTTGTCTACACTATATAGACGGTTATGTTGAGTAAAAAGTTT
>DUNY01000249.1 GCA_012839145.1 Thermoanaerobacterales bacterium | reverse complement strand
TGCATAACAAATATTTTCCAGAGGTTTACCTAGATTTTCCCTTCGATGGGCTGTTACCAAGACTATTTTATCGTTTTTATAATTTATGTGGTTTAATATATCCGTGGAAAATATAAAGTCTTGTTTCACGGTAGTCTTCAGAGCATCTATCACAGTATTGCCAGTAACAAAAATATTTTGAGGCTTTACTCCTTCTTTCAAAAGATTAGTTCTTGCTGTTTCGGTAGGGGCTAAATGCACATCAGCCAAAGATCCTGTAAGTTTGCGATTCATCTCTTCGGGAAAGGGAAGCCATTTGTTATGAGTCCTAAGACCAGCTTCCACATGTCCCACCTTTATACCATCGTAAAAGGCCGCTAAAGCCCCCGCAAATGTAGTGGTAGTATCACCGTGAACTAACACCATATCGGGCTTTGAGGTGCTCAAAACATCCCTTAAACCCAATAGGGCCTTAGTAGTAATACTAAACAGCGTTTGTTTTTCAGTCATTATATTTAAATCGTAGTCAGCCCTTACATCAAAAAGGCCTAACACCTGGTCCAGCATCTGTCGGTGTTGAGCTGTAACAGCTACCTCGCACTGAAAAGCATCTCTTTTCTTAAGCTCCTGCACTAATGGTGCCATTTTTATGGCTTCAGGCCTTGTGCCGAAAATCGATAGAATTCTAATTTTTTCCAATGAATTGCTCCCCTTTACATTCCATGGGTGGACTTTTTAGTATCTAGGGTTATATTTAAATACCTTACTGAAATCAATAGCATAGATATTACCAGGGCAAGAGCTATGATAGCCTGCTTAACACCAATCCTTGCCATAACCACTGAACATATCCCCAAAGAAATACTTATAACGTACATATATAATACAGCTTGTTTTTGGGATAAGCCTATGGCTAGCAGTCTATGATGAACATGACCTTTGTCAGCTTGCATCAAGGGTTTGCCGTTTACAAACCTGCGCAAAATTGCATAAGCCGTATCGAAAATCGGTAGTCCCAGAGCTAGTATGGGAACAATTAAGGCTATGGCAGTTGCACTTTTAACAGCTCCTTCAATGGCTTGTGCAGCCAAAACAAAACCCAAAAACATGGCACCGGTATCACCCATGAAAATTTTGGCCGGATTAAAATTGTAAGGTAGAAATCCTATGGCTGCACCGGCCAATAGGGCCATTACTAGGGCGCCGTTGGTTTGTTCCAAGCTTAAATTTACAAGCATCATTGTAAAAGCGGCAATAGCTGCAACTCCTGCCGCCAATCCGTCAAGCCCGTCTATAAAATTCAATGTATTGGTAATTCCCACCACCCAAAAAAGGGTTGCCGGAATTGCAAGTTTACCCAGAATGAACATGCCACCTAGAGGATTTGTAATTAACTGTACTTTGATACCGTAAATTACCAAAATAACTGCAGCAGCAATTTGCCCCAAGAGTTTCACCTTAGCCGGAAGGTTATAAATATCATCGATAATCCCTACAACTACAATTACAGTAGCCCCTAAAAACATTCCCTTCACAGATGCTTGTTTAAACGGTAGAGTTGTTAATCCGGCCACAACGAAAGCAATATATATGGCAAGGCCTCCAAGCCGAGGCATTGGTTTTTTATGAACTCTACGGGCATCACCGGGTATGTCGATAGCTCCAACTTTCCAAGCCAGTTTCATCACAAATGGTGTAACAAGATATGCCAAAACCATCGACATTAAAAAACCATATATGTAAAGTGGCATGAAATCGCTCCCTTTGTATGGTATGCTCTTCAATCATTTTATTTCATATATAGAGGTTTGTCAATTGCCGCTCATTGCCAAGCATTTACTGTGAATTGTCCTCCTCAGGCATGTAAACCATTTCTATCCAAGGCACATTTTTAAACCAATCGTAATCAATATGATAGTCTTGGGCATATACAACTCTTTTTATGCCTGAATTGATTATGAGTTTCGAGCACTCGGCACATGGACGAGCCGTAACATATATTGTAGCACCTTTTCTTTCTTCTGGGGAACACTCAAGCAGGGCATTCACTTCAGCGTGAATTGTCCTAACACAATGGTTTTCCCTCATCATGCACCCTACATCATCACAATGATCCATCCCCGAAGGACTGCCATTATACCCGGTCCCTTTGATTCTGTTATCTTTGACCACCACCGCCCCCACCTTAAGTCTGGGACATGTAGACCTACCCCTTACCTGAAAAGCTATATCCATAAAATACTTGTCCCAATCTTTTCGCATAATTAGAGCTCTCCTTCCACAACCTAAACATATATACATTTTTATGGACTATATATAAGCTGCATAACCTGCTTATTTACTCAAAATACCTGTTATTTCATCTATTATTTGATTTACTTTTTGGGAGCTTTCCTTAGCAATTTGGTGATGCTTTTTAGCCTCCTCAAGCTCTTGATTTCTAATATGTAGTAGTGCTTGTTTTCCGGCTTCATGCAGGTTATTATGATGTTCATCAATACTCTCCCACAATTCCCTAATATCTTCATCTTGTATCGTCAGGGAACTGTAAAAATGACCAAAAGCGCATCGGCTTGCATCAACTTGCAATGGAATAATCTTACTCTCCGTCACAGCTTCCTCCAATATGTCCATCCAGAGGCCGTGCTGCCTTCTAGCATTTTCTAAAATCTGAGTCAATTCTTTTTTCGTAACTTCACTGCTGTTCTCCATAAATTTTTGATAATACCCTTTGTTTTGAGCCATAAAGGCAGTATCCATATTGTTTATCTCTTCTTTAATGGAGTTGAGTTTTTCTATATCCTTGTCCAATGTATTAATAACGTAAACTATTTCCTCAGTTTCTGTAGAAAGACTGTTCATGGCAGCAGTTATCTCGCTTGCGGCAGTGCTGATTTGTTGAAAGGATGCTACAAAATTTTCTACGTCGCTCTTTATGCTGTTGATGGCATTAAAATTTCCTTCTACCGTTTCTTTTATGGTCTTAGATACCAGCGGAATTTTTTGCATCACTTCATTGGTAAGATTCATACTTTCCAGGCTCAAAGTAGAATCTTTTTGGATTTCTTCAGTAAAAATCTTGAATTTTTCCAAACTTTCTTTTGTGTTATCCGCCAATTTCCTTATTTCCTCCGAAACTACCGCAAATCCTCTGCCGGCTTCTCCTGCCCGAGCTGCTTCAATGCTTGCATTCAAGGCAAGCAGATTTGTTTGATCCGCAATCTGCTCTATTACTTCGACTATATTTCCTATCTCTTTTAAATTATCTAAAAGCTTTGCCAGGGTTGAATTAACCTCATTATTGCTTTCCATTACCTTTCCACAAACTTCGCCCATTAAGCCTATACTTTCTATATTTTTATCGTTGTTTTTAACAATATGATCAATATTACTTAGAATTTCATCTATACTTTTTACATTATCATTCATGGCATGGTCTATTTCACCCATGGAGGCCGTTGTTTCTTCTACAAAAGCCAAAGTGCTCTCCGACTGCAATCCAAGTTTGTTCATGATTATTTCTATCTCGTCCATTAGATGCTTTATGTTTACCTCTATGTTTCCCAAAGAAGCGCTTAAAGAAATGGTTTTTAAAAGCATCTCTCGGGCATCTTCTTTTATGTCTTCCAGTTGGTCTATTTTGTCAAATACCCGTTTTACTTTTGCATTTTGGGTAACTATGGGTTTTTTATTGATTAAAGCATCCATCACTTTATTTGTATTGGTAAAAATCAATTACTACCCCTCCCGTAATAAATATATTACAACATTCAATCAACAGATAATTTGAACGCTGTGACTAATATTTTAGCACATATTACCATAGATATTCAATTGAATCAAAATGATATATAAACATTTTTAGAATTTTTTAACCTTGGGATACCTAATGCATCATTTGCCAGGCGTGGTGCCTCCCGGTCTCATTTACATCATAATAACCAAATATACTTCGGTTGCCCGATTATGCAAATTTTGGTATAATTGTTACAGAACCACAACGTACGAAGACCTCAATAAGGGAGTTCATTATATGTTTAATAAAGTAACACTTGTTACTTTATTGGTTAATCCAACTGAGAGAACTGCTTTAAGTATACAGTAGGTGCTTTTGAAGATAAGAATCCAGTCATAATAGTTTTTGAATGGTATGAAAATGGCAAATATAAATCACATTTCGTAGTAATAAAAGGAGTATATGGTGATGGTCGTTCCCTGGAAGATTTTACGATAATTGATGCTCTAAATGGTAGGGAACGCAGCTTGTCTTACTATAGTGGAAAATCAATTCAAAGAGTAATTGTATATAAAAAAAGTAACAGAATTATTTAATGAATATAAATGGGATATCAATGATGGGATATAAAAACGTTTAATTTTTTTAGTTGTTTTAATTATTCTCATACTCGGATTTGCTTTTTATAAAGATTTCTCCTTAAGCAAAAATAATATCTCCGAGGAACACGCCAAGGAACTTATGTCAAAATCGCAGGCCCTGTATCTATCTTTATTAAATGCTCAATCATCATATTATAGCAAATCTCCGGAATTAAAAGTGGAAGGTGATAGCCATTGGCTGTATGTAAGGGACGAGCGGATAAACTCCAAAGAAAAAATTATGGATCTTCTCAATGGAGTGTACACAAGTAAACTTTCCGAAAAGATTTATAAGGATTTAAAGTTTGAAGAAGCAGACGGCCGTATACGCAGACCGGTGAGTGATGTAGGGACCCTCGCTGATTATGTAAATTCGAAAATCAATCGTATAACTGTCTTTAGAAATAGATGCAACAGTCGAAGCAACTGTACCCCACAGTATGGATGATGACGATATACTCTCCTACAGTGAAGAAACAATGGAGTTCATATATGATGAAAGTATCGGCTGGCGCTTGAATACTTTAGTGTTTTAACAAAGGATGTGGAGATAAAATTGAGTTCTGATGGTGGTGTTTAGTCCTTTGAAAAGAAACTTGCCGTTAATAATTATCATTTCATCTTTTGTCATTGTGTGGACACTTGGCTGCTACTTAAGTAAAATTAATTTGACAAATGCTGCAGAAGAGGAGTTGCTGAAAACCAAAGCCCTGGCTGTAACTATGTCCATATATCTTAGAAACACAGATTTGATATCTATTGAAATGGAAAGTGACACACAGCAGGAAATTAACAAGGTAATAAAATATTTAGATCCAAATTGTAACCTAGATAAAGCGTTTATATCCTCCTATAATGAAGAAGATAATGAAAAAATCCGGGTAATTGTCCAATTGGAAGAAAACCCTTTTAAAACCGTATTATTTCATGAAATGACATTTCAAAAAATCAGTGGAAGATGGATACTGGTCGATTTTGAATCGGATGTATAAAGTATAAATCAAAATAGGCTGTCCATAAAGGATAGCCGTTTTTAATGCTTATTTCGTTCCATATAGCCTGTCGCCGGTGTCGCCGAGACAGGTTTATAAAGTTGTTTCAGTATTGCAACCAACGCGATAGGGTATATTTCGGTTATCTCTCTATAAAAGCCATCTATAGTTTTGCCTGCAATCGACAACAGCATCTATGTATATTGTGCCGCCTTTAATTTGATAGATTAAAAGATACCTTTTGTATACAGTTTGCAGTATTTTTGATTGGCAAATAGGGATCGGAAAGCAAGGGGTTTCGCTCGGGGAACCTCTCTAAAGATTTAGCATTATTATTAAACTCGGTGATTAGAATTCAATGCCGCCCGTTCACTAGTTTAAAAGTTAATGTTTTTAAGCTCATCTTATAGGCTGGTAATTAAATACTTTGGCGTTTTAATTAAAACAGCATTGCTATTTTGCGCTTGATTGTTTACTTTTGGAAAAATTATGTTATAATATAGATAAAGGTAATCGGAACCGCAAAAGTGCGGTTACCACTTCGAGTAATTATAAAAATAATCATCCTACGGTGGAGGCAGGGTGATTATTTTTTTCCTTTACTTACTGCCTTAATTAATGCAATAATTAAGGAAATCAGCGATACGGTTAACATAGAGGCAGAAAGTGAATGACCTCATACGAGGATTAATTTTAAAAAAGGTTCACTTTTAGACAAAAAATCAAGGCCATCCTAGATAGGAGGCCTTGTTTTATCTTTATTTCGTTCCAAAAAGTCTATCACCGGCGTCACCTAAGCCGGGGATTATATAGCCATGGGGATTGAGTCTTTCATCCACTGCAGCGGTGTATATTTCTACATCGGGGTGTTGTTTATGAACCTCTTCTATTCCCTCGGGTGCAGCTATCAGGCACATGAGTTTTATGTTATTAGCACCTTTTTCCTTAAGTATCTCTACTGCCTTGGCTGCAGATCCTCCTGTAGCCAGCATGGGGTCCAGAATGATCATTTCCCGCTCATTTACATCAAGTGGTAATTTGCAGTAATACTCCACAGGCATAAGGGTGTCCGGATCTCGGTATAAGCCTATATGGCCAACCCTGGCTGCCGGTATCAGTTTCAACATACCGTTAACCATGCCGAGCCCTGCTCGAAGTATGGGTACTATGCCTAACTTCTTACCGCAAAGCATTCTCACTTTTGCCGGACCTACGGGGGTTTTTACTTCTGTTTCTTCCAATGGCAGGCGCCTGGTGACTTCATAGGCCATGAGGACCGCCACTTCTTCCACTAACTCGCGAAATTCTTTTGAACCTGTATTCTCATCTCTGATTAAAGCCAATTTGTGCTGAATCAGAGGATGATCGAATACGAATACATTTTCCATGAATAATGGCCTCCTGTTTACTTGGAATAAAGGGGAAACTGGTCGCAAAGAGCTCTTACGGCTTTGGAAGTCTTCGCCTTAATGCGTTCGTCTTGACCGTGAGTGAGAGCTTGGTCCATCAATTCGGCAATCTTTTCCATCTCCTGCTCTTTCATTCCCCGAGATGTGAGAGCCGGTGTCCCTATGCGTATACCGCTGGTAACATTGGGGCTTTCCGGATCATAAGGTATGGCATTTTTGTTTACTGTAATACCTACTTCGTCTAAGAGGTGTTCCGCCTCTTTTCCGGTCAGGTTCTTGCTCCGTACATCAAGCAGTATTAAGTGGTTATCAGTGCCTCCGGACACAAGATTGTAATCCTTGTCCAAAAGGGCATTAGCCAAAGCTTTTGAGTTCTTTACCACTTGATTCTGATATTCTATGAATTCATCGGTAGATGCTTCTTTCAAGCAAACGGCTTTTGCAGCAATTACATGCATTAACGGCCCACCCTGGATACCGGGGAAAATGGCCTTGTCTATGGCTTTGGCGTATTCCTCTTTGCAAAATATCATGCCACCTCTAGGTCCTCTAAGGGTCTTGTGAGTTGTGGTTGTAACAAAATCACAGAAAGGAACAGGGTTTGGATGTAAGCCTGCTGCAACCAGCCCTGCTATATGAGCCATATCTACCATAACATAAGCTCCGATTTCTTTGGCGATTTGAGCAATCCTTTCAAAGTCAATGATTCTGGGATATGCACTGGCTCCTGCCACTATCATCTTAGGTTTGTGTTCTTGCGCCAAAGCTTCCAATTGGTCATAGTTGATATACCCGGTCTCCCTGGACACTCCGTATGGAATAAATTCGAAGTATTTCCCTGATATATTTACCGAACTTCCATGTGTAAGATGACCACCATGAGCAAGATTCATGCCCAGAACCTTGTCCCCATAATTAAGATAGGCAAAGTAAACACCCATATTTGCTTGGGAGCCAGAATGAGGCTGAACATTTACATGTTCAGCAGAAAATAACTTTTTGGCCCGATCTCGGGCAATGTTTTCCACAATATCGACAAATTCACAACCACCGTAATAGCGTCTACCAGGATAACCCTCGGCGTATTTGTTTGTCAGCACCGTACCCTGGGCTTCCATAACTGCTTTGCTCGTAAAGTTTTCAGAAGCAATCATCTCTAGTTTATACTTTTGCCGATAAGTTTCTTTTTCAATAGCTTCGGCTATTTCCGGATCTACTAATTTAAGTATATCCACCTATGAACACCTCTTTTTTGTAAAGTAAAACTTGTTAGATATTCCTATTTTCATAATCGGCTATCTTGTCCACTCTTCGTTGATGGCGATCTCCCTCAAATTCACTGTTCAACCACACGTCAACAATTTCTGTCGCCAAGCTTGGCCCAATAACTCTGCCGCCCATGGTTAAAATGTTAGCATTGTTATGCTGCCGCGACATCCGAGCGGAAAAAGTATCATGACACAGTGCCGCCCGAATACCCTTGACTTTATTGGCGGCAATACATACACCTATACCTGTCCCACAGATGATTATGCCCTTTTTAAATTCTCCCCGGGCTACGGATTCAGCACAAGGGATAGCTATATCAGGATAGTCTACAGATTCGGCGGAAAAAACACCCAGATCTTTATATCTGATGTTGTTTTTATCCAGATATTTAACTATCTCTTTTTTTAACTCATAACCTCCGTGGTCACTGGTTATAGCTATAGTCAATATTTTCCCCCTCCTGACATCAATGAGTTTATCTCGTTAATTATATACTTAATTTATTGTTATTGTCTAGTTTTTTCCCAGCCTTTCAATCACTTTCCACAATTTGTGTTTAATTTCTTCCGCTGCTTTTTTATATACATCTATGCCTTGACCGAAGGGGTCGCTAATTTCCATATTATCGCCGACAAATTCCCCAAGTAAAAATACTTTACCTTTGGCTTTGGGGTATCGATGGATTATATAATCCTTATGACTTTGTGTCATGGTAAGAATAATATCTGCTTCTAATACATCCTGGGTAAACTGTCTTGCCTTATGACCGGATAAATCTATTCCCTCCATCTCCATAACCTTTTTGGCATTTTCCGAGGCCGGTTGGCCTTCTATGGCTGCTATGCCATAGGACTCCACCTGAATTTCCTTATGTTTTTTCAAGTCCTGCAGAATTTTTCTAAAAAGGGCTTCAGCCATTGTACTGCGACATGTATTGCCAGTACACACAAAAACCACTCTTTTCAACGAAAATACACCTCCTATACTTTTAAAACATTAAACCCCGCAGCCTTATAAAGCCTATTCATTACCGCTAGGCCTATACCGTCCTTGGAAATACCCTCCGCTAGGATTTTGTCTACTCCTAAACGGTCGAATTTCCTCAAAATGGTGAAAAGGTTTGATGATATGGTCAAAGGTGCAGTTCTATCACCTACGGAAATGATATGTCCCCTAGTGTATCGGTGCCGTGTCTGAGCGGTAGCCATTATACCCACTTCAAATCCGTCGGTTTCCAATCGCTTTGCAAATTCTTCAATAGTTTTTACCTGATTCTCAATAGACCCCTCAACAACAGTCATTTGGGCTTTTGGAGCATAATGCCGGTATTTTTGTCCCGGAGAACGGGGTTTTTCACCGGGTGCAAGACCCGGGTCCAAATCCACTGGACCCAAAATTTCCTCCAGGTCTTCGCGAGTAACTCCACCGGGCCTTAAAATCATGGGTACTTTCTCAGAAAGGTCCAGCACCGTAGATTCCACTCCCACTGAGGTCGCTCCACCGTCCAGAATCATTTCGATCCTTCCCGATAAATCTTCCGCTACATCCTTAGCACACACAGGACTGGGTCTTCCTGAAATATTGGCACTTGGTGCAGCAATGGGAACTTTGGCTTCGCTAATCAGCTCCAAAGCCACTGGGTGTGCCGGCATCCTTATGGCGACCGTATCAAGACCTCCGGTGGTGCCATAAGGAACAATATCCTTTTTATAAAATATAATTGTCAGCGGTCCGGGCCAAAACTTGTCCATTAAAATTCGTGCCCTCACCGGTATTTCTTTCACAAGCTGATCCAGTTGCAAGTGGGAAGAGATGTGAACAATCAAAGGATTGTCCTGAGGCCTGCCCTTGGCAGCGTAAATTTTTTTTGCCGCATTCTCATCCAGTGCATTGCCTCCCAGCCCATAAACGGTCTCAGTGGGAAAAGCCACAAGGCCGCCTTTTCTTATGATTTCAGCTGCTCTTTTTATCTTATCCCTTTCCGGTCGATTTTTATCAACAGCAACTATGTTAGTATTCGGCATAAAACTACCTTCTTTTTTAATAAACTTGGTTTTATAATATATTAAATAAAACAATACCTGCGATCAAGCCCCAAATAAGACCCCAGGGTGAACTTTGCCCAATGACAAAGGTATCCGGCAGTATTTCTTTACATACTGTATATATCATAGCACCAGCCGCAAAACCCAACGAGGCTGAAATCAATGTGGAAGAAACCCCACCCAATTTTTGACCCAACAGAGAGCCGAGGGCCATTGGTATTCCCGCTAACATCGTTGAAATAAAAGCCTTAAAAGGTCCCATGCCTGATAGCCGAAAAGCAGTGGCTATTGCCATGCCTTCGGGAATATTATGTAGAGCCAATGTCACCACCAGTACCAAACCTACCCGTTGAGATGCTTCATAACCGCTTCCTATAGCCATACCTTCCGGAAAATTATGACAAGCAATTGCCATAAAAAGCATGACTCCTGTTCGAGCAAAATGTTGCTTAAAATCCTGACCTTGGGGTATTGCCGACTCTATCACAATGTCAGACCATATTAAAAATACTATCCCAATTATTATTCCAATGAGGGCATGAATCAAACCTGAAACCTTAACGGCTTCCGGTATAAGCTCCAAAAAAACCGCCGTCAGCATTATCCCACTGGCAAACCCCAAAACCAATGTCATTTTCTCAGTTTTAACTTTTCTTACAAAAAAAGTGTATAATCCTCCCATGCCAGTACCACCTACCCCGGCTAGAAGACTTAAAAAAGTAATACTCACTGTATTCATGCGGCTCACCTCTAATGAAAATCATATGCGCCGCAGCTTTAGTTATTCATATATTAGTAAATAGGACAGCTTCATCGGGAAATGACAACACAATCGGATCTAGATAACTCCTGATATAACTCTATCGAAACTCCCATAATCTTTAATTACTTTAATGTCTCCAAACTCTGACTCTTTAAGCAATGTTTTCACATTATCCGCTTGGTTCCAGCCTATTTCAAGAATAATTCTA
>DUNY01000055.1 GCA_012839145.1 Thermoanaerobacterales bacterium | reverse complement strand
GAATGAATAAGGAGACGACATTCCTTCTGAATGAAGCGATGGGCTATTATGATGCGGGTTTTGCGTTTAGCTTTCACGCCGGCAGTATGTCAGCGGATGCCTTATTCATTGCCGGTACTGAAGAGCAAAAGCAATTTGCCGCTCAGGCACTCCTCGATGGAAAAATCTTTGCTTTCTGTCTCACGGAAGCGGAGGCAGGCTCTGATGCCGGTGCAATTATAACCACTGCAAAACGTGAGGGCGATGAATATGTCATCAACGGAACAAAGACCTTTATAAGCTGCGGCGAAATTGCAGATTACTTTATTGTTGCTGCAACAACTGACAAGAATTTGAAGCATAAGGGCATTACACTCTTTTTAGTGGAAAAAGAACGTGGTGTTCAAATTGGGAAACATGAAGATAAAATGGGCCTCAGACTTTCGCCTACAAATGAGGTTATTTTTGAGGACGTCCGTATACCTGCTGACAATATAATCGGTGGGGAAGGTGAGGGATTTTCCATTGTTATGAAGAACATGGAAGCGGTTCGACCTGAATCCATGACATTTGCGGTGGGAATCATGCGGAGAGCTGTTGATGAAGCCACTAAATATGCAAAAGAGCGCAAGTCCTTTGGTAGGCCTATCATAAAGTTTCAGGGTCTTTCCTTCATGCTGGCGGACATGCTTAAACTCACACAGGTTTCCCACAGCACCTTAATGTATATTGCAAAACTTTTGGATGAGGGTAAGCCCCTTAATGGAATCGGATCTTCCGCAAAAATCTTTGTATCTGAGAGTGCAATGAAGGTTACCACTGATGCCGTGCAGGTACTTGGAGGGTACGGTTATATGAAGGAATACCCCATGGAAAAACTAATGCGTGATGCAAAGATTTTCGAAATATTTGAAGGTACAAACCAGATTCAACAGGTAGTTCTTGCAAGTCTGCTTAAAAAGTAGCAAACAGTTCGGTTGCTTTTTATATTATAGCCGTGCAGTGGTCTGAACTGTTTGCTTGCCCGACCATAACTAGTTGCATAGATAGATAAAACATTGGTAGGATAAGAAAATTGAGAGCTCCGGCAAGGTTAGACGAAAACGATTGCCGGAGCAAAGAATAGGAGGCAACAAAATGAAGGAACTCAGCAGGAACATAATTGGCACCACCACGGGAAAGGAGACATTCGAGTACACTTGGCGTGATATCGTGATATATGCTCTTGGAGTGGGCGCAAAAGAAGATGAGATAGAGTATTTATATGAAGAGGGTTTGAAGGTGATTCCTTCATACGGAGTAGTGCCATATTGGGGAACATTTGGAATTACCCCATATAGGTCTATGCCCCGAAATGTTACATATTTACTAAATCTGGACAGACAAGGCAGCCTTCACATGGCACATAAGCTTGTATTACATAAGCCCATTAATCCAATGGGAGCAAAGCTTACCATCGAGGACGTTGTAACGGAAGTATTTGACTGGAAAGGCAAAAGCTCTGTGGTCAGAAGTAAATTAACAGCATATGACCAATCTGGCGATAAAGTGTTTACCAATATCGGTGATACACTGTTCGGAGCCTACACGGCACCGGGGTCTCCCCAGTTCCCGAAAAGTGAAGTAAGCTTTCCGGATAGAGATCCCGATTTTGTGGAGAAGGATTTCATAGCACCGAATCAGCATCTGCTTTATAGAATGTCCGGTGACACAAATCGTTTACATGTCGACATGGGCGAAGCTAATAAACAGGGCTTTGAAAAGCCAATTATGCAGGGCCTTTGTTCGTTTGGATATGCATGTCGACTAGCGGTAAAACACCTAATTCCCCATGAGCCTGAGCGCATGAAGTCGATAGAGGCGCAAATACGAAGCCCACTTTATCCCGGTAGGGATATTGAGCTAAGATTATGGAAGGTGGACGACGGCAAAGCGTACTTTAGAGTTGTCAATCTGGCAACAAATAAGATTGTTCTCGAAAAAGGCATTTTTGAGTGGGAGTAACGGTGACTCGATGAACGGTGAAAATCTATGTTAACTCAAAAAATATTATCGCTTCGAGAGAGTGGACAGCAGGAACGTTCCCTAACAGACTGATTAGGGGTTCGTTCTCGCTGCTTTTTCTATTATATATAGAATAGTCACCATTGATAATCGATAAAAGTATCTAAGGTATATCTGGATTGGTTATGTTGTTTACAGCAAAAAACGTCCCTGTACTCAGTAAAAATTGTTGAATAAATCAAAACACAACAGATTCGATAGTAGACTAAAAAGGGAACTGATGCAATAACTGCAGCAGTTCCCTTTTTATGTATGTAATTTAGTATAGTTTTTGCTTGTAATGCAAGGATGATTAAGTTCCCTTAATGCCTCTATCTCTATTAAGGTAAGTTGGGGAATAGTGTAAACAATATTATCGTTACGACAGTTGCAATGATAGGAGTAATAACTGTCATCCAAAATATTGGCATATACCCATCACGATGGGTCTCGTTGGCAACG
>DUNY01000470.1 GCA_012839145.1 Thermoanaerobacterales bacterium | reverse complement strand
TAGCTTCCTTGTCTTTCTTTTCAATTTCAATCATTGCTTCTTTTATTTTTTTAGGCCCCTGCAAGGTTAGCTCAGCATCAAAGTCATCTGCCCTAACAGTAAAATAAGTGGCATAAAAGGCTTCCGGGTAATGTACCTTGCAATATGCGATACGAAAAGCCATCACCACGTAAGCAACAGCATGAGCTTTTGGAAAAAGATATTTTATCTTCTTGCAAGACTCTATAAACCATGAGTCTATATTATTGTTTTTAATCAACAGTTTTTCGTATTCCGGTTTAAGACCTCTTCCTTTTCTTACATCCTCCATAATGCTAAAGGCCGTTTTAGGATTTATCCCCTTATTTATTAGATATATCATTATATCATCTCTGGTAGCAATTACATCTTTTAATGTTGCCATATTATTTTTTATAATATCCTGTGCATTGTTCAACCATACATCGGTTCCATGGGATAAACCGCTTATTCTGACCAATTCTGAAAATGAAGTGGGTCGTGTGTCTTCAAGCATTTGTCTAACAAACCTTGTTCCAAACTCTGGAACTCCCAGGGTCCCTACTGTCGTTCCTAAGGCTTTCGAATTCAAATCCAATGATTTTAGCGATGAGAATATTTCCATGGTTTTAGCATCATCTAAAGGTATGTTTCTAGCATTAACACCTGTTTCTTCTTCCAGCATTTTAATCACAGTTGGATCGTCATGACCTAATAAGTCAAGTTTTAACAATCGATCGCTGATAGAGTGATATTCAAAATGTGTGGTAATAATTCCGGAGCGTTTATCATCAGCTGGGTGTTGAATTGGCGTAAATTCATAAATCTCTTTATCTTTCGGAACTACTATAAGGCCTCCCGGATGCTGCCCTGTAGTCCTCTTAACTCCCGTAATGCCAGCAGCAAGTCGACTGACTTCAATACCTGGTACATCCATTCCCCTTTCTTCTAAATATAATTTAACAAAACCAAAGGCTGTCTTTTGAGCTATGGTAGAGATAGTACCTGCTCTAAACACATGACTTTTTCCGAATAGTTCTTCAGTATATTTATGTGCTGATGACTGATATTCTCCAGAGAAATTCAAATCAATGTCCGGAACTTTATCTCCTTCAAAACCCATAAATACCTCAAAGGGGATGTTAAAACCTTCTTTGCCCATTGGACTATTGCAATTAGGGCAGTCTTTATCAGGTAAATCCGGACCTACAATTCCTTCAGTGTCTTTTTCAAATATTGATGTTCGGCATTTGTGGCATAAGTAATGAGCTGGCAATGGATTAACTTCAGTTATATTACACATGGTAGCGACCAGTGAAGAACCTACTGATCCTCTAGATCCAACTAAATAACCATCTTTCATGGACTTTGTTACCAATTTATGAGCAATAAGATATATTACAGCATAATCATTATTAATAATTGAGTCCAATTCACGCTCTATTCTGGATTCAACGATAGCAGGCAATTTTTCGCCATAAAGGGCTCTTGCTTTCTGATAAGTCATATCTATAATTTCCCGCTCAGCTCCTATGATTTTAGGTGGATACAGACCATCAGGAAAGGGCTTTACTTCTTCCACTTCATCGGCTATAATATTCGGGTTTTTTATAACTATTTCATTTGCTATTTCAGATCCAAGATATTTACATTCAGCCAGCATTTCATCGGTAGTTCTAAAGTATAGTTTTGATTCCTTATCAGCATCTTGGTACCCTTGGGCATTTAAAAGTATTTTTCTGTAAATTTCATCCTCAGGATTGGCAAAATGTACATCACCTGTCATTACTACAGGTTTTTTAAAGTCTTTCCCTAAGTTACATATTTTGCGATTCAATTCCTTGAGTCTTTCCATTTCACTTACATATTCGTTGTCTATAAGAAACTCATTATTATGAAGTGGTTGGATTTCCAGAAAATCATAAAAATCTATTATCTTTTCTATCTTATCATGACTAGAGAAGTGGAGCAAACTCTGAAACAACTCACCAGCTTGGCATCCGCTTCCAATAAACAGACCTTCTCTGTAAGCTCGAAGTAAAGACTTAGGAATCCTCGGGTGCCTGTAGAAAAAATTTAAGTGTGCCGTAGAAACAAGTTTGTATAAATTTTTTAAGCCCGTCATGTTTTTTACTAAAATTGTGGCGTGGTATGAATTTAGGTTTGTCACACCTTTTCGTAATTTATAAATATCATTAATCTGTGAAAGGTTGCTTATACCTGCTTCATTGATTCTAGTTAAAAGCTCCTGTAATATAAGAGCATCCGTATTTGCATCATCAACCGCTCGGTGGTGAGACCCCATTTTTATATTCAGTTCTTTTGCTAAAGTGTTCAATCGGTGGTTTTTTAACTTGTAGAAAACAATACGGGCTAAGGCTAAAGTATCTAATATCTTATTATCAAATGAAAATCCATGCTTAGCTGCTTCCCTTCTTAAAAATCCTGAATCAAACTCAGCATTATGAGCCACAAATATCCCGTCATTTAAAAACTCCATAAAAGACGGAAGAATCTGTTCAATGCTTGGAGCTGATTTGAGCATTTCATTAGTTATACCTGTAAGATTTATAATATTGGTGGGAACAAGTCTTTTCGGTTTCACTAAGGAACTAAACCTATCTATTATCTCATTGTTTAAGATCTTTACAGCACCGATTTCTATGATCTCATCGGCATCAAAACAAAGACCCGTTGTTTCTATGTCAACAACTACAAAGGTTGTATCCTTGATAGATTTATCAGGTGGTGATGTCATTACTGGATTTTCATCATCAAATATATATGCCTCAAGACCGTAAATGGGCTTTATGCCAATTTTTTTGGATGCTTCGTAAATTTCTGGGAAAGATTGTAATACTCCATGGTCAGTAAAGGCGACGGCCTTATGTCCCCATTTTTTAGCCATTTTAAGCACTTCCGTAGGTGAACAAAGAGCGTCCATGGAACTGTATCGTGTATGTAAGTGAAGTTCTACCCTTTTCTCAGAACTTGCATCCTTTCTTTCGGGTTTTTCGTGAATATTTACATCAAAAGGTATCATTTCGTATTCCTGAGTATATCTGTTTTTTTCTATTTTACCACGAACCTTTAGCCAAATGCCTTCTTTAAATCTATGTATCAGTGATTTTTTTTCACCGGAAAGGAATATTTTTACGGCAACGGACCCTGTATAATCCGTCAATCCAAATGTAATCATCATCGTTTTATTCCTTAACTCACGTTTTTCAATGTTAAATATCTCTCCTGCATAAATAATATCTCTGTTCTCCTTGGTAGAATTACCAATAGAAACCGGGCTGTCTGTA
>DUNY01000437.1 GCA_012839145.1 Thermoanaerobacterales bacterium | reverse complement strand
TTATTTCGATTTCCCCCGGTATTACTCGGCCCAGAGGTTCGGGACAGCATACCTCAGTAATAATTAGTCCCACTCCACCGTTAGCTCGACGTGCATAGTAGTTAACTATTACGTCAGAAACAGTGCCATCGGCAGCGGCTAAGTTAGTCCCCATGCCGGGCATAATCATACGGTTTTTCAATTCCATACTTCCAATTTTCCCAGGCTGCAAGAGTTTTTCAAACTTCATAAAATTATCCCTCCATTTCTTTTACTTTTCCACCTTTTCTGTGGAAATAAACATAAATTTTCGTATACAAGATTGCTACGATCTGTCATGTGAAAGTTTCCACAATCCTAAGGTGAAAACCTTTGACAGAAAGAAAAAATAAATACCGCTTTTTTGTGCATTTCAACAAAAGCGGTATTGTCCCTCAAGTATCTCATTGGCTGCTCATTTCATCTATCATTATAGAAATGTGAAGATGTAATCTTATCAGCGGATTATCAAAATCCTCCTCCAACAAGCTTCGAATTTTGTTTAACCGATAGTTAATTGTATTTCTGTGCAGATACATGGAATCCGCCGTGGCCCCAACGTTTTGATTGTTTTCAAAAAAGCACTTCAGGGTCTTCACATACTCACTGCCCTCTTTTTCGTCAATTTCTCGGATTTTTAATAGTCCACGGCTCATCATCGTAGTGACATCAACCTTTTTTGCCAACTCCAGTAGCATATCATATATGGCAAGTTCACTGTAAATATAAATGGATCCTTTGGCTAAATCGCCCTTTAAAAATTGAAAGGACTTAGCAGTTTTTCTTGCTTTCTCGTAACTATCTTGGACCCCCATCAATGAATCGACAGGCAATCCGGCGCAACAAACGAGATTATCCTGGATCATTATTTTTTTCACTTCACTGTCTAGCAGCTTTTTCCAATGGTTTCTATCCTCAAAGCCTACAATATAGTAAGCACTTTTTCCATTAAAGCTATATATGCAAAACGGAAAAAAGCTGTTCAACCTCTCCTTGATAGAGTCAAGCTTTGTGCCAATATACTCACCCTTTTTACGTGGCTTGACGCTGAGAACCGCAAACCACCGACTCAACTTCCATCCCATAGATAAAGCACGACTACTGGCCATTTTTTCATTGGCCATGGCACCGGAGAATAGGTCTCTTATAAACTCGTGTTCTAATTGGCCTAGTGCCTTAGAAACAGCATCTTTTTCTGCAAGTTTAACCCCAACTAACTCTGCTACCATTTGTAGCATCTGCAGATCCCGCTCTTTTATCGGTTTGTTTATCTCCAGAAGAGCTATGTACCCCCGGATTTTTCCGCCAGCCCTTACCTCTGCCACCGCTCGACGAGCGTAGGGCATAAAACCTTCGCTGTCTACAAAAAGAGGTCGCCCGGCTCTGCTGAGCCTTTTCCAGAAATTATTATGGTCGGTCATTTCAACTATATCCGATGGGCAGTAATCGTTTCCCACAATAGTCATCCAAATAGGGTCATTGATCTCAATGGCCCTAGAATAAGCAATGACCTTATAACTTTCGTCGGTGATTATCATTGGGTTTTTGAGAATTTTATATGCCATAACTTCTATATCGCCAATCTCCACATCCTGGGTCAACAGATGCGCTAAATCAATGTAATCGGTATACAGAAGCTCCCTCATGAACTGCGCCTGATTACCAATTTCTTCGATAATTGATAAGTATAGTTCTCTTGCACTAATCTTAGACATCATATAAACAACCGAACAACGGTTAAATTTGGAGACAAATTTTTGCACTTCCGGCGGGAACCTATCCACTCCTATTTCAGGCACTAGTATAAAAGTCTCCGGCAATAAGCATTGCAATTCCTTACTTAATAATTCTTGGACCTCCCAAAGTTCCAATATGGTTGCATGTCCTTTCAGTAGGCGGTTTTGAGGATATTCCTGAGGAGTTGACTCCGCCGAAGCGCTGAGGCCATGGAGCCCTAAACTGACAGAAGATATACATTTTTTCTGGGCATCGGTCTTAGTTATTATCTTATAGCTGAAGTGGTTTTGGTCTAAAAGCTCTTTTAGATCTAACATCGCAAACCTCCCCGCGGTACTGTGGTCATGGTTCTTATTGCATTACAGTTTTTTCGCATTATTTTTTTCTAATTTTATCTTTATAAAATCCGTATATTTGCTAATTAAATTTATATATTTTTTAAAGCCTTCGGGTAAGATTTTAACTACTTTTGATGGAGCCCACGTACAAGTCAATAGTACTACTGCAAGCCCTAGTTTGTAAACTTTTAAAAAATTGTTGTAAGCTAAGGTATCAAATGAACTGCTATGATAGAATATATAGCTGGTGTCAACAACCTTTATTGAAAAAACGCCGAATACTATTGCTATTGTTGCAACAACTTTAAATACGGTTTTTAAGTCATGGAGCTGTCCATCCCCGCTTATTTTAAAATAAATAACAGTCCAGATTACTAAAAACATCAACAAACCGGATATTGAGGTTACACCGGAAAATATACCGTATATAGCCAATGCTATTAAGTAGATTGCAATTGCTTTATAATTAATGTCTTTTGCTTTTTGAACTAACCACCACAGACCTCCGGCAAGCACCATAATAGTCTGTCCACACCTTGAGGTAAATTCAATCAGGTATCCAACACTTTCACTTAAAGAAAAAGCCCCTCCGACAATAGCATCAAATAAACCAAATATCATTTTAACAACTAAGTCCAGTATAACTCCGCTTAGTGGAGCAAAAAGCCATAAAAGACCGCCGAAAATAAAAAATATAACAGACATTACAAGAGGTATTGCCACAACTAGGCCGTAAAGCCAGTTTAACAATATATGTACCAAGCCTATAGCAATTGTAGCGATTAATAATATTTTTGCCTGTGTCAGCACTCCCCCTGATGTTTTTAAAGCAAATGGTAATATTAAGATAAAGCTTATTAGGTATATAACTCCCAAAAATATGGCAGGTTCTTTTATTTTTAAAAGTATATCCGCTAAAAAAGTGGTCTGCTTTGATAAACCTGCTTCGTTGGTATTCTTATATTCCATGTATAATTACCTCCGCTTGATTTGATCGTTACTTACTCAAATAGCTTTTACACTGTTTTTTAATGTTGTTTTTTGATTTAACTCCCTTAATGCTCCTCAGTGAACTACTGGCATTGGAATAGCGAGCTTCGTAATTCTAGGCCACGGACTTAAGTCCCTCTACCTTATACATAACCGCCTGCGCAATGCCACTACTGGTGACTCTTTGTATAGAGATTCTAAATAATTTGCTACTTTCAAGTTGTAGATGGTTTAGGCATCTACAACTTGAAAGCAGTTTTGCCTTGCATCTCCCTATTAAAATAGGGCGGATTCCTGGCGGCCATTTCCTAATTATTACCTTTAGTTGTATTGTCTTACATAGAAATCCTCCTTTGATACTTTTTCAAAAATTACAGGCTCTCCAAAGTAATACCCTTGCCCGTAATCTATTCCACATTCCTCAAGCAATTTCCTTTTTTGCTCAGTTTCTATCCATTCACCTATTGTTTTGGAGTTAAGCTCTTTACATTTTCGGTTTGTGGATTTTGTCACTGGTATAGTATGGTATCATAAACTCCATCAATAACCATAGATGTATCTTTTATCCCGATATACTAGAGTGTATAAATCGTGATGCAAGAAAAAAAGTAATAGTTCAACCCAATAGGTTATAATCTCCACCGTTTTATAATAATCCATATAATGATAACAAATCACTCTCGATGGCAATTTCAAGGAGGTTTTTTGATGGATGGCAAGTATTGTATGTATTTGCGAAAGTCGAGAGCGGACATAGAAGCTGAGGAGCGCGGTGAAGGAGAAACTCTCAAAAGACATGAAAAAATACTGTTAGATCTTGCCCGAAAAATGAATATATTCATCGGTGAAGATGCGATTTATAGAGAAATAGTCTCTGGTGAAACCATTGCAGCTAGACCTGTAATGCAAAAACTTCTGTCTGATGTTGGAGCTGGGAAATGGAAAGGTATCTTTGTAGTAGAAGTTGAAAGGCTTGCCAGAGGAGAAACCATAGATCAAGGACTTGTTGCTCAAACATTCAAATATTCAAACACAAAAATTATAACCCCCTTGAAAACATACAACCCCAATGACGAATTTGATGAAGAGTACTTCGAGTTTGGATTGTACATGGCTAGAAGAGAATACAAAACTATTAATAGACGACTACAACGTGGAAGAACTTTGTCTGCCAAAGAAGGTAAATATGTCGGCAATACCCCACCGTATGGATACAGCAGGGTCAAGCTTAAAGGTCAGAAAGGCTATACATTGGAACCTAAACCTGACGAGGCCCGTATTGTAAAGCTTATATATAAGTGGTATACTAATGGCGAATTGCAGGAAGATGGAACTTATGAAAGACTAGGGGTATCATTAATTGCAAAAAAACTAAACGAAATGAGGGTTCTACCTAGAAAAGGTAAAGACTGGACTACCTCTACCATTAGGGGGATTTTATCTAACCCGGTTTATATTGGCAAGATCCGATGGAAAGCCCGAGCACAGAAAAAGAAGATGGTAAACGGTGAAATGATTATAGAGAGGCCACGATCAAAAGATCCGCTTGTTTTTGATGGGCTACACCCTGCAATCATAGACTACGACACATACAAATTAGCTCAAAAATATCTTGCTGAAAATCCATCCCTACCTGTACCAACACGATACATAGTTAAAAATCCGTTAGCCGGACTAATCGTATGTGGGATGTGTGGCCGAAAAATGAACAGAAGACCTTATCAAAAAGCATCCCCTTCCCTTATGTGCATTGGCCCCACATGCTCAAATGTAAGTTCACCTTTGCATTTAGTAGAAGAAAAGTTGCTGCAGGCACTACGGAAATGGTTAATGGACTATAAAATAGAAATTAA
>DUNY01000243.1 GCA_012839145.1 Thermoanaerobacterales bacterium | reverse complement strand
TACTCCCAACTCCACCATTTGTTCTATGGCATTCCTGTAGGGATTATCCCCTATGTCAGTCATTGGCGCGGCAGCAGTTGTTACAATTGTGCTTAAAAATACGGACAGGATTATAAATAAGACAATTCTTCTTTTGCTCACACCCTTTTCCTCCTTTCACTTAGACCCCTTTATTGATTTATCTCCGCGTCTATCTCACATCTATTACCTATACCATACATTAACTTGCTAAAGAATGCAACCCTTCGAATAATTCATTATAAAAAAGCAGCTGTGATGATACCATATCCGCCCGTAACAATCATCCCTCATTTCACGGAGGTTGTGCGCAAAAAAGGACTGCGAAAACCTTCCGCAGTCCTTTTGTTTTGCCGTAACGGCGTTTATTTCGCGTTTTTTTCCTTGATTGCTGCCTGGGCTGCCGCAAGTCTTGCAATTGGCACTCTAAATGGTGAACAGCTGACAAAATCAAGACCTATCATATGGCAGAACTCCACTGAACTGGGTTCTCCGCCATGTTCACCACAAATACCTATTAAGAGATCTGATTTTACATCCCTGCCCTTTTCTACCGCCATCTTCATCAAGGAACCTACTCCTTTTCTGTCAAGGACAATAAAGGGAGAGTCGGAAAGTATCCTCTGTTCCACATAATGTGGAAGTATTTTGCCCTCAGCGTCATCTCGACTGAACCCAAAGGTGGTTTGTGTTAGATCATTTGTACCAAAGGAGAAGAAATCCGCAGAATTGGCAATTTCTTCAGCAGTGAGACATGCTCTAGGAAGCTCGATCATTGTTCCAATAAAGTAATGCACCTTTGTTCCCTCTTCTGCGAAAACTTTATCGGCTGTTTCTTCCACAATCTCTCTAAGAGTTTTAAGCTCCAACTCATGCCCCACCAAAGGTATTTCAATTTCAGTTATTACCTTAATGCCTCGTTTTGTTAGATTGCATGCAGCTTTTAGTATTGCCTTTACTTGCATGATGTATATTTCGGGATATAACAAGCCAAGTCTACAACCTCTAAGACCCAGCATGGGGTTCATTTCACTGAGGGCCCGTACTTTTTTCAACATCTCCTGTTTAGCTTCAAGTTCTTTTGAGCATCCTTTGGCTTTAAGCTCCGATATTTCCACTATTAGATCTTCTGCATTAGGCAAGAATTCATGAAGGGGAGGATCAAGCAGTCTTACTGTGACCGGTAGTCCCTCCATTACTTTGAAAATTCCCTCAAAGTCTTCCTGCTGAATCGGTAAAAGTTTAGACAGGGCTTTTTCCCTTTCTTCTTTGGTCTCGGACATGATCATTTGTTGAACGATAGGTAACCTATCTGGAGCCATAAACATATGCTCGGTTCGGCAAAGGCCGATACCTTCAGCACCGAATTCAAGAGCTACCTGAGCATCATGGGGAGTGTCGGCGTTGGCCCTTACTTTCAATGTCCTTACCTCATCAGCCCATTTCAAAACCTGATTGAATTCATCGGAAAGCTCCGGATCAATCATGGGAACTTCACCGACTATAACTTCCCCTGTAGAGCCATCGATGGAAATTATATCACCTTTTTTGACCACAATCTCACCGACTTGGAATTCGCCTTTTTCATAATCGATTTTTATGGCTTCACATCCGGATACACAGGGCTTACCCATACCCCGTGCAACAACAGCAGCGTGACTGGTCATGCCGCCGCGGCTTGTCAAGACCCCTTGGGCAATGACAATACCATGGATATCATCAGGGGTTGTTTCAGTCCTTACCAGAACAACTTTCTGGCCTTCGTTACCTATGGTTTCCGCTTCATCGGGATCAAAAACTACATGCCCTGAAGCTGCACCGGGGGATGCTGGCAAACCCTTTGCTATAGCCTCTACTTTTGCATTAGGATCAATTCTGCGATGAAGAAGGGTCTCTAACTGCCCCGCAGGCACCCTAAGAATCGCTTCCTCTTTGTTTATAAGACCTTCATTCACCAATTCCACGGCAATTTTAACAGCAGCCTGAGCTGTTCGTTTTCCACTACGGGTCTGCAGTATAAAGAGTTTTCCGTTTTCTATTGTAAATTCGATGTCCTGCATATCCCGATAATGTTTTTCCAATAATGCACAAATATCGATAAATTGCTTATATATGTCAGGCATGACATCCTTTAGTTGTTCTATGCTCTGAGGTGTTCTTATACCAGCTACAACATCTTCACCCTGAGCGTTCATTAAAAATTCACCATATACTTTATTTTCACCGGTTGAAGGGTTTCGGGTAAATGCAACTCCTGTTCCTGAATCATCGCCTTTATTCCCGAAGACCATTATCTGAACGTTGACAGCAGTCCCTAAATCATCTGGAATCTTGTTTATTCTTCTGTATACCTTTGCCCTCTGATTGTTCCACGACTTAAATACGGCCTCTATTGACATCAAGAGCTGTTCTTTTGGGTCTTGAGGAAACTCCCGACCGGTTACTTCCTTTATTTTATCTTCATAAAGATTTATAACTTCCTGCCAGTCCTCTGCATCCATTTCAGTATCCTGGGTGATTTTTTTCTTTTGCTTTACAGAATCTATGATAGATTCGAATACATCATGTTCTACTTCCATGACCACGTTTCCAAACATCTGGATAAACCTACGATAACTGTCATAAGCAAAGCGCTCATTCTCGGTTTTGGCTGCCAAGCCTTTAACACTTTCATCATTGAGGCCTAGGTTTAAAATTGTGTCCATCATGCCGGGCATGGATATTACCGCCCCTGATCTGACGGACACCAACAAGGGATCTTCATTGTTCCCAAGTTTTTTACCCATTTCCCTTTCCAGATTGTCTAAAGCTTGAAAAATCTGAGACAACATGTCTTCGGATATTTTTTCATCTTCATCATAATAGTTCAGACACGCCTCGGTGGTAACGGTGAAACCCATAGGTACCGGTAAACCTATTTTTACCATTTCTGCTAAGTTTGCACCTTTGCCGCCCAACAGGCTACGCATCCCCGCATTTCCTTCATGAAAACTGTAGACATATTTTTTAGTCATATTATTGTTCTCCTTTCTTCATTATCTCTAGAATACTGGTGGCTATTTCTTCCACTGCTTTATTTGATACATCGATTTTGGGGCAACCTATTTTTTCCATTATTTTGTCGGCATATTCAATCTCATCCATGATTCTAGTACGTTGGGCATAAGTTGCTTCCGAACTTAAACCCAAAGCTCTTAGCCTTTCCTGGCGAATGTCTAAAAGCTTTTCCGGACTAATGGTAAGGCCTATGATTGTCCTTGGCGGGAGTTTGAATAATTCCTCCGGTGGAGCAACCTCAGGCACCAAGCGAAGATTGGCAACTTTTAAACGTTTGTGAGCCAAAAACATAGCTAAGGGAGTTTTAGATGTTCTGGAAACGCCTATGAGAATCACATCTGCACGGGACAAACCCCTAGGATCTTTGCCATCATCATACTGAACGGCAAATTCTATTGCCTCCATCTTTTTAAAATAATCTTCATCTATTCGGTGAACTAATCCCGGTTGCAAATGTGGTTTTATTTCAGTTATTCTCGAGAAAGCATCCATCATTGGGCCCATTAAATCTACTATTGGTATATTACTTTGTTTTGCCAGATTCAATAAATATTGTCTTACTTCCGGCAAAATAATAGTGCATACAATGGCACAATTGGCTGTGTTTTTAGCTTCCTCTATAATATCTTCTACATACTCATTATCAGTTACATAGGGAATTCTTCGAATTTCCACTTTTTCCGAATTAAATTGAACCATTGCCGCACGAATCACCAGTTCTGCAGTTTCACCAATAGAATCTGAAACGGCAAACACTATTGGCTGACTCTTATTATCTTTTATCGTTATTCACTCCTCTCTAAGTTTTTCCCAGTTCAACAAAGAGTTTTGTAATAGTAGTTTTGGTAACTTTCCCAACTATCTTATGTTTTTCGTGGTTATCTTCTACGATAACTTTTACCACCGGCAGCGCATCAACTTGATGATCTACGATCTTTCTGGCAGCATCATAGGCACTTTCCTCAGGCGTTACAGTAATTATATTTGGCATTCTTGTCATGACTATACCTACTGGCATTTTATGTATATCTGCATTGCCGATAGCTGTTTTAAGCAAATCTTTCCGAGAAACCAGCCCGGCTAAATTTCCTTCCTTCCCTGTGATAAAAAGGGTCCCTACATCTGTCAAAAACAGAGTCACTATAGCATCATATACTGAAGTTTCTTCTTTTATGACAGACGGTACTGACTTTATTTTATCTACTTTTATATCACTTATTCTTTCCGAAATAAGATTCTTAGGAACTTTACCGGTAAAAAAATATCCTACACGAGGTCTTGCTTCTAATATGCCGATCATGGTCAAGACGGCTAGGTCAGGTCTTAGTGCCGACCTGGTCAGATTGAGCTTGTCCGCTATCTGTTCACTAGTTATGGGTTCGTGTTTCTTAACTATATCCACTATCAAAACCTGCCGCGACGATAATTCTATGGGTTATCACTCCCTTCAAAACAGGCTGCAAATTGCCAAATATTATTATACTACAAAACAGAAAAAAATCCTCTTTTTTAAGTAAATAATTTAATCACATGCGGAGTTATTATGGCTTCTACAGCAGCAGCCAAGAAAAGTACGGGTACGAAGATTCCCAGGGAAAGGACGTTTTTCCTTAGATTCTCTTTTAATAAATATATCCTTCCTCGTTTACCCGGATAAACCAAGTCCAGTCCCGTCTTTAAACCAAAGGCACCGGCACCCAGGACCGCAGGCAATTCTAGTATACCATGAGGTAGCATACCTGCGAGAAAAAATGTCATAGTTTTACCTTGATAAAAGCTTAAGGCCATAACTATACCGATTATAAAACCATTAAAAAATATACTGAATATCGGAACCAGGCCGAATGCAATCCCTCCGAACATGATAATCAATAAGGCTTTTATATTGTTTTGAAATATCAGTCCGGTTACATGAAGTTTACTGCTTTTAGCCATGGCCTCACTGATTTTCATAATATTGCCCAGGAATTTATCTGCATTTAAAAATATAAAATCAGGATTATGCCAAAACATATAATATCCTGTAAGTATACCGGCGATGAATAGAATTATGGAAACAAAGATCACCTTGCCTTTGCCTTTGAAAGAATTCAATATATTATCCAGTGACTTCACCCCTTTTAATATATACTTTTGCCAGTCTTGAGGTTGTTTATGTCTTTTATAAACTGGACAGTTTTGAGCTTTCGGTCGATGTGATGTGATATGAAATGTCTTGAGATG
>DUNY01000178.1 GCA_012839145.1 Thermoanaerobacterales bacterium | reverse complement strand
CTTGATATTTTTTATCATCTAATTTATATTTCTTGCGATATTGTAATGGAGTCATTTTATAATGGCGCTTGAAATGCTTGTTATAATACCTTGTATGGGAAAACCCCACTTCTTCCGATATCTCCGAAATTGTCATATCCGTATCCAGCAGCAATTTTACCGACTCTTCTGCCCTGGTTAAATTTACAAAATCCTGAAAGCTTATTCCCATAGCATTTTTAATCTCATTAGACAGGTACTGGGCACTTAAAAACTCCTTTTTTGCAATATCTTGAAGAGAGATTTTGTTATTGTAATTGTTAAATATATATTTGGCTATTCTATGGTATCGTTGAAGCTGCTCGGCATTATCCCTTAAATCCTTGTTCTCATATATCAAATAGTGGAACTCGTTAATCAATAGATACAGAAGCTTTATAAGGGTTTCTCTTACATACACATCGTAATCCTCGCCTTTTTGGACCACTTCACAAAGTATGACTGAGAGATATTTTTTTAACATATCATATTTTTCACCGACCTGAGGCTCTCCTTCAAAGGAACATTCAGTATAAAAATACATGTTTTTTATATCATCATAATACCTTTGAAAGAAATTCAGGTCCATATGCAGCATTAACACAAGATTCTCTTCATCGGAAAAAATCCTGTGAGCCTCTTCTAAATTTATTATTTCTACCTCATTTTCCACAAGCCTATAGGTATCAGACTCAATGGTTACATTCACACTGCCCTTTAAAATCATCAGAATTTCTATGGATTGGTGCCAGTGAATGGGATATTCTCTTATATCGAGCATCTGAATATTGACAGGAATGTTGTCCATGTATGATATATGTTCCCTACGCATGTATACGCTCCTTGTAATCCTCGTTTGAGCTGACACTTTTATTATACCATAATAGGGGATTTTATACATCAGCTGGCGGCTTAACACCGGTTTAACACGGTGAAAATCTATCCATGGGTTATTTATGTTTTCCCTGCCTGATTTTTATTTTTCATGGCCCCACTTTTTGAAATCTCTTCTTCATGATATAATGTGCATGTTATTAGTTTCAAAATACAAGTTGATGCTGCGTTTGAAAACCGAAAGACTTTGGATATACTTTAATAATAAGGCGGGAACTTTTTGAAAAGCATTTATATAGTTCTAACAAAGACCGATACCATTGTAGCGCGAGCAATAAGATGGTTTACAGGGGCTACGTATTCACATGCATCTTTATCACTGAATCATAAGCTTTGCCCAATGTACAGTTTTGCAAGAAAATACGTAAATTTCCCCTTTATTGGAACCATGGTCAAAGAAGAGGCCGGAGCCGGTGTCTATGGCAAGTTTTCCAAGGTACCCTGCTGTATATTGAGAATACCCGTATCTGATAATCAATATGATGAGGTTAAAAAAATGGTCGATACCATGTGGCATTCTCATCAATATAGGTATAATTATTTTGGATTGGTATTAAATTATCTTGGTATAAGTAAACAACATGATAAGAGATTCTTCTGTTCAGAATTTGTTTATTATGTACTAGGTCACAATAACATTATAGATTTGGGGAAACCGCCAAGTCTTGTAAAGCCCCAGGATTTTTTGAATACTAGCGCGGAAATCATATATGAAGGTAATCTTAATGACCTTAAAAATCCGCAGCTCTCAATGCAGAACCCCATAAGCGCACAAAAGAGCGAAAAAACCAAAACCAAAAAATCTTAAAGGTTGCCTAAAGATATCAAGAAAGGTCATGTATATGTTTGTTCAGTTAGAAAAAAGCAAGGCGCCAATGTTTATGTGTCGATTAATGATATTTTTAATGGAATTCTTGCTGAATTTGATTTTCAAAATGCGCTTGGAAGTGGATAGCGCCTAAAAATCATAAAACAGAACCCAAAACAAAGCTTGCAAGCTTTGTTTTGGGTTCTGTTTTATGATGCCGTTTTTTCTTTATGCATTTTGTGATAACTTCATTGGTGCTTGTATTTTTATACTTACCCCTGAATAGTTACAACAAAAAAGTTCAAATCCAGCACTGCCAGATAAATCACCATCCTAATTTGAATATCAAATATCGCTGATTAATTATGAAATTTAAATCCACTTTTGTTTGAATTGATTATTAACTAATATCATATCTTTTTAGCCAACGGTAAAGAGTTTTTCTTGAAATTCCCAAGTATTTTGCCGTTTTTGTTTTATTATACTTATTATATATCAGAGCATTTTCAATGACTTCCTTCGTAATCTCATTTCTTGCAGAGGCTGCACCCACCTCGCCACCAGCATAAGTACCTCCCTTACTTTGCCAGTTCGAAAAGTCCTGATCCAAATTGAGGTATTCCAAATTGAGGTATTCTTTGATAAATTTAGGCTCTATTACGTCAATTGGATTGAGCTGCACGATGCCTTCAATGAGATTCTGCAATTCTCTCACATTGCCCTTCCAGGGAAGCTGGCACAGCAAATCCTTGGCTTCATTTGATAAAGTCATGACATTTGGTTTATTAATGCGTCTCGATACTGCCTGAATAAAATATTCTGCCAACAAAATGATATCGCTGCCTCTTTCTCGCAAGGGGGGAATAGTAAACTGCAGGGTGCTTAAGCGATAGTATAAATCTGCTCTGAATTTTTTCTGGTCAATTAGTTTTTGAATATTTGCATTTGTAGCCGCAATAATTCTCACATCGACGTTTGTAATTGAACTGCTGCCCACACGCATGAACTTCTTTTGTTCAATTACTCTTAAAAGTGTGGCCTGCAAATCAAGGGGCATATCGCCGATTTCATCCAAAAAAATAGTACCGGTGTCGGCAAGCTGAAATTTGCCTATATTTCCGTTTTTCTTAGCACCAGTAAAAGCACCGCCTTCATATCCGAAAAGTTCACTGGCGATCAAATCGCGCGGCAAAGCCGCACAGTTTAAGGCAAGAAACGGTTTATCTCTCCTGTCACTTGCGTTATGAATCGCTTGTGCAAATATATCTTTTCCAACGCCGCTTTCTCCTAAAATCAGTACATTGCTTTCACTTTTGGCAACCGCTTTCGCCAATCTAATACATTCTGTAAATTTTCTGCTATTACCGAGAATATCGTCAAAGGTTACTAGAGCATTGTTACCGATCTGTTTTGAGACATTGGAGGAAATTTGCTTAGGTGTTGTAATAAAGAACCTTATTCCGCGAAAACCAAGATGTTTTTGAT
>DUNY01000075.1 GCA_012839145.1 Thermoanaerobacterales bacterium | reverse complement strand
ATCAAGACTTACCTTCGATTTATACTGCCCTTGAAGTTGTGGACGAAGACCTCCGAAGACCTCAAGAAGGGCCTAGAAATAAGGATTTGGGTAAACCCCTTCGGGTCATATTAGAAGTAATGCACCACTTGGGTAATGACACTGTGAGGTGTATAGCCATGTCCTCCACTGATGGTCTTGTTCGGGGCATGAAGGTGATAAATACCGAAAAGTCCATGGATGTACCGGTAGGGGAAGAAATTTTGGGCAGGGTTTTCAATGTCTTGGGAGAACCTATCGATGATGCTACCGGAATACAAATAAAGGAACGCTGGCCTATTCATCGACCGGCACCGCCCTTTGATGAGCAGGAAACTCGAGAGGAAATATTTAAAACCGGTATAAAGGTGGTAGATCTCTTAAGTCCATATCCTCGGGGTGGCAAAATCGGACTCTTCGGCGGTGCCGGAGTAGGCAAAACAGTGCTAATCATGGAGCTTATTCGTAACATTGCAACCGAGCGCAAAGGGTACTCGGTTTTTGCGGGGATAGGTGAGAGAACTCGGGAGGGCAATGAACTTTGGCTGGAAATGAAATCTTCCGGAGTTTTGGAAAAAACGGCCCTTATATTCGGTCAGATGAACGAACCGCCGGGGGCTCGTATGCGGGTGGCCCAAGCCGCTCTGACAATGGCTGAGTATTTTCGAGATGAGAAGGGTCAGGATGTGCTGTTATTCATTGATAATATTTTTAGGTACATTCAAGCCGGTTCCGAGGTGTCCGCACTTTTAGGAAGAATCCCCTCAGCAGTAGGCTATCAGCCCACACTGTCAGTAGATGTAGGGATACTTCAGGAACGGATTACTTCAACTAAAAAAGGTTCTATAACTTCTATTCAGGCGGTGTACGTCCCTGCCGATGACCTGACGGACCCGGCACCTGCCACAACTTTTGCCCACCTTGATGCTACAACGGTATTATCCAGAAAGGTAGCGGCTTTGGGCCTATATCCGGCGGTTGACCCCCTTGATTCCACGTCAAGAATTCTTGATCCCAAAATTGTAGGAGAAAAACACTACAAGGTATCTCGCGGCGTTCAGGAAGTTCTTCAGCGTTATAAGGAACTGCAGGATATAATCGCAATTTTAGGAATGGAGGAACTATCTGAAGCAGACAGGCTTACAGTATCAAGAGCAAGAAAAATCCAGCGTTTTCTCAGTCAGCCATTTTTCGTTGCTGAGGCCTTTACAGGGACACAGGGGCGGTTTGTAGAAATTGAAGATACCATAGACGGTTTTTCCGATATTATTGAGGGAAAAGTGGATGATCTGTCAGAATCAGCTTTTTTCATGGTGGGGCCTTTAGACGAAGCCCGAGAAAAGGCTGAAATGATGAAGGGAAGAAGAAAAAATGGGGTTTAGTTTAGAAATAATTTCCCTTGGAAAAAGATATCAAAAAAATGTAAAAACGGTAATACTATCGGGTTTTGAAGGTGATTTCGGAGTTTTTACAGGTCATACCCACTTCATTACAGCGGTAAAACCCAGCAAAATCCGAATAAACTATGAAGACACTGACGAGTATATCAGGATCGGATTTGGCTTAGCGGAAGTAACACCGCAAAAATTAACCCTAATTACTGAAGAACTTATTTATGACAAACACCTGACATAGAGTAAAATTTTAGCATAATCTTGGGAATAAACGGTAATAATCTATAAAGGTATATTATCTTTTGGGGGGACGAATATATGAAACCTATAAAAAGCATTGTTGCCGTTATTTTAGTTACGATGCTTATTCCGAGAGTAACCTGGAGTGAGGAAAATGACGGATTATTGGTAAAAGCCCTATCAGCTGCCGGTGCTGAGCCTCAGATGATGGACATAGTTGATTGGTCCGTAATTAATAGAGAATTTATAGATTTTTCACAAATGGAAAAACAACGTGATAAGATTTTAGAAATATTTGGAGCAGAGCAGGAATTTTTTAAATCCACGAAGGAAAACAGCGAAATGTATCGAATATTAAATAATGAAGGGAAATTGGATTCCGATACTTTTCTGCAAATAATTATACAATCGGTGATTTTACCGGAGGAATACGAAAAGGAGCCTCAAACATATCTGGTTGTTAATGTTAGCGGCCAAAATCTAGAGAAATTCGTCGATTTTACGGAGAAAGTTCGCAAAGCTGTAGTTTCTTCAGAGGGTCAGTCAAAAATTACCTCTTGTGTTACAGGGACATTTGATGGTAAACTGAATGGGGTAAAACAGGATCAAATCCTTAAGAAAATTTATGGTTATCTTAAAATTTCCGACACAGAAAAAATGAAAGATGAGTATACTTTTAGCATGATGGGATTTAGCCCATTTTTATCAGAAGGCATACAAATACTAGGTAAAAATTATAATGTTCACATTTCTATGAGATATAATTCAGAAGAAGATAGAACATATATATGGATAGGGACACCCGTTATTTCAATTGAATACTGATACAGTCTTTTATTGAAACAGAATTATGGACACTTTGCTAAAATGCCTGTTATACTAAATAATCGGAGGGGAAGTCGTTGTCAAGTATTGTCATTGAGGGAGGCAGGCCTTTAGATGGGACCGTTAAAATAAGCAGTGCCAAAAACGCCGTGCTGCCGGTTATTGCGGCTTCGCTGCTTACTGAATCTGAATGTACTATTGAAGATGCTCCCGAGCTCGAAGATGTAAAGGTCATGAGAGAAGTTTTAAGATCAATGGGAGCCACAGCCTTTCGAGAGGGAGATTCCATAAAAATAAGTGCAGGAACAATTGATTCTTTCGAGGCCCCTTATGATCTGGTTAGGAAAATGAGGGCTTCTTTTTTGGTGATGGGCCCACTATTGGCAAGAAAAGGACGAGCTCGTATATCCATGCCAGGAGGTTGTGCCATCGGTTCAAGACCTATAGATTTGCATTTGAAGGGCTTTGCTTCATTGGGAGCTGAAATTGAACTAGGGCATGGGTTTGTGGAGGCTAGATGTGAAAAACTTATGGGTTCTACCATATACTTGGATTTTCCCAGTGTAGGAGCAACGGAAAACATAATGATGGCGGCTGCTTTAGCCGAGGGACAAACCACTATTGAAAATTCTGCCAAAGAACCTGAGATTATTGATCTTGCAAACTTTTTAAACAGCATGGGAGCAAGGATTCGGGGAGCTGGCACAGATGTAATAAAAATCGACGGTGTTAAAGAACTTTCGGGTATTTCTTATACAGTTATTCCTGACCGAATTGAAACCGGTACTTTTCTAGTGGCCGGAGCCATAACCGGTGGGAATATTCTCCTTGAAAATGTGGTACCTGAACATCTAAAACCCGTTATAGCCAAACTCATAGAGTGTGGTGCCAAGATTACCGAAGAGCCTGAAGGACTTCGAGTTATAGGCGATGGCAGACCGATTGCTTCAGATGTTAAGACTCTGCCTTATCCTGGATTTCCGACGGACATGCAGGCTCAGATTATGTCTTATCTAAGCATGGCTAGGGGAACAAGTATGGTTATTGAAACGGTTTTTGAAAACCGTTATATGCATGTGGAGGAATTAAAGCGCATGGGTGCCAAAATAAAAATTGAGGGTAGAAGTGCAGTTATAGAAGGTGTTGAAAAGCTCTCCGGAGCTCCTGTAAAATCTACTGACCTCAGAGCCGGCGCAGCCCTTGTTTTAGCAGGCCTAGCCGCAGAAGGCACAACCCAAGTGATGAATACCTACCACATTGACAGAGGATATGTAAATATTGTTGAAAAGCTAAAAAAATTAGGAGCGAAAATAAAAAGAGTTGATTAAAAATACAGGTTCTTTTGAACCTGTATTTTCTTGTCTTGCTGTCCAGATATATGTATTATTACCATAAGGTAATCGGATGAACAGTGTGTGGTTGCCATAAGTACATACAAATGATTATGTTCAGTATTAGTTATAGCTGGCCTTAACTTTGGACAAAAAAATAATCACCTTGCCTTGCCGCAGTGTGATTATTAATTTAGTAATCCATACTGTGTCAATGCACCTGACGATGTGGATTACCTTTATATAACACAAAATATGTAAAAGCAAACAGTACATAACCAGCTAAAAAAGGCCGGTTTTATTTTTTATAACAAGGGCGAGATGCCTATTTCAACCTTTTGTAGGTTGCAGCCTTGCCTACACTGAGAATAATTCATATATACTCATCCGGGTTAATAAAATATAATATTAATTATTAGTCTGGAGGGATTGGATGAAGGGGGCAGGCTATTATATAATTTGCTTTATGATCTTTATCATTATTATAATCCCGGGTATTATGGTAAAAAGCTGCAAACCCGTACAACCGGAACGCCCCATCGAACAAAAAGGGATAAGCAAGGTGCCTGACGGTGAATACATTACTATCTATATAAATTCATCTAAAAAAGCTGAGAATCTTTCTTTGGAGGAATATGTAAAAGGGGTGGTAGCGGCTGAAATGCCTGCAAGTTTTAATAAAGAAGCCTTAAAGGCTCAGGCTGTAACAGCTAGGACATATATATATAAGCGATGGAGAGCGGCTAGCGGTAAAGGATGTAGTCTGCACCCTGAAGCTGATGTGTGTGATGATCCAGGCCACTGTCAAGCTTGGATCACAAAAGGTGAAATGCTTAAAAAATGGGGATTATTTTCCTATTATCACTATTACAGCAAAATAAATCAGGCGGTAAACTCTACTGCCAGTATGATCATATTATATCAGGATGAGCCAATTGATCCTTTGTTTTTCTCTACAAGCAATGGGAAAACGGAAAATTCAGAAGACGTTTGGGAAAAACAAATTCCATATCTGCGAAGCGTAGTGAGTCCGGGAGAGGAGACTTCACCGCGTTTCTTTGATGTACAACAATTTACCGTCGATGTTGTTGTATCTCGCCTCCGGCAGAAATGGCCGGATATTTCTATTGACCATAAAAACCCTGAAAAGCATTGGAAAGCACTGGAGGTCAGCGAAGGAGGCCGCATAAAGAATATGCAGGTAGGGAATAAAGTTATAAAAGGCACTGAGTTCCGGCAGCTTTTCGAATTAAGATCAACTGATTTTAAATGGGAAAGGTCCGGTGATAATATAAAAATAATGACTACCGGCTTCGGACACGGAGTAGGCATGAGCCAATACGGCGCAGATGCAATGGCTAAAAAAGGTGCTAAATATGTGGATATAATAAAACATTACTATACAGGTGTGGAAATACGGCGAATTAATACTAGATAGTCTCTCAGCACGGGCTAAAAATGTATAATGAGGAAAATACTGGTCATAATATATATGAGGTGATTATATGAACCGATTCAAATGGCCGGTTAAATTTTCCTCAAGTATGAAATGGGTAAAAGAGAAATTAAAGCTGCTTGCCAGCACAAAATTTATCAAGGGGATCACTCAATTGCCTAAAATGGCTATACTTGTTGTTTTTTTGATTACAATTTTAATTGGTGCCAACAGCCTTCTTTGGTGGTACCGGGCTACCCACGGAGGTTTTGAATTTGGAGGAGGTAATGATAAAGAACCTATACACGAATGGGAAATTGACATGAATGAGCAGAGATTGGATGAAGAAGAAATAAGGAAACAATACAGTTTGAACGATTCCAACAATAATAACTCCTCTAAGAAAAATCAAGAGCCAAATGAAGAGCGGCAAAACCTTGAAGAGCCAAATAAGATGGCGGACAGTCCATCTCAAGAAACGAATTCCGGGCCACAACAGGGCGAAAAGCTTGAAGACAATGAATCTGATAACATTGTCGAAATGGAGGAAGAAGTGGAAGTTACAGCAGTTTCGGCAATGGCAACCATGGCTATGCCGACCATGGGGAGAGTGATAACTTCCTATGCTATGGATACCCTTATATATTCTAAAACCTTGGAACAATGGAACTCTCATAATGGTATCGATATTTCCACTGACATAGGAACACCTGTAAAAGCCGCCATGGAAGGTACAGTGGTTGAAGCAATAAGCAATGACCCTAGGCTTGGCGTGGTTGTCATTATTGACCATGGTGGAGGTATAAAAAGTCTGTATGGGAACCTTAACTCTGACAAGTTGGTAAAAAAGGGTGATCAGGTCAAAAAAAGTCAGGTAATCGGGGCTGTGGGTAAAACTGCTCCATATGAAATAGAAGACCCTCCCCACCTTCACTTTGAAGTGCTAAAGGATGGTAAAAATATAGATCCCCAGCAGTATCTCCCTAATATCAGATAGACCCGTTGAAAGCGTGGCAAAAAAATGCCCGCTTTCTTTTTTTTATCTTCTATTAAACCACTTTGTATCATATATATTTACTAAAATTGCTTAGAGGGGGAACTGCCGTGAAGGATTACATGAGAGAAAGAATCCTCGAAATTGCAGATTATATTATTGAAACCAAGGCTACCGTCAGGCAAGCCGCCAAGGTTTTTGGAGTATCAAAAAGCACGGTGCATAAAGACATGACCGAAAGGCTGCCGGAAATAAATCCCGAAAAAGCAAGACAGGTGAAAGAGGTCTTGGAATATAACAAAGCTGAGCGACATATCAGAGGCGGAAGAGCTACAAAAAAGAAATACTTAAACACCTGACCTTTTAATTCATAAGACTCTTAAAAATAGGGTTATAGGGAGGTAATCCATTGTAAAAAGTCCTTTGCAGGATATTTTTACCGAGAATCATGTGTTTATGTTTGGAAGTTTACGGAGTGTAGCAAAAAAGGCCTAATTGTCACAGCCTCCGGATAAAAAGACAAGATACGGCGGTGTCAGAGTCCTAAGGTAAAAGGCATATGTATACAAAAAGTAAGAGATTCGTTGTTAGTAAAATTTAGACAAAGTAATTTTGTCAACCTTTTAGACAAGAATAAAGGAGGATTTT
>DUNY01000094.1 GCA_012839145.1 Thermoanaerobacterales bacterium | reverse complement strand
CTGGCAGCGTTTTGCAGTGTTGATCTTGTTACCTTTGTGGGGTCTACAATACCCTTATTCATCATATCGCCGTATTCCTCACGGAGAGCGTCAAATCCAACACCTTTTTCACTGGCCTTTAATTTTTCCACAACAATTGAACCTTCATAACCGGCATTTGCCACAATTTGCCTTACAGGTTCTTCCAATGCTCTCCTTACTATATTTACACCAATAGCTTCGTCGCCTTCGGCATTAATCTTGTCAAGAGCGGCCATGGCGTTAATGAAGGCTGTTCCACCACCGGGGACAATACCTTCTTCTACTGCTGCTCTTGTTGCAGACAGAGCATCTTCAATGCGGTTTTTCCGCTCTTTGAGTTCTGTTTCTGTTGCAGCACCGACTTGGATTACGGCTACGCCGCCTGCCAGTTTTGCCAAACGCTCCTGAAGTTTTTCCCGATCAAAATCAGAAGTGGTATCTTCAATCTGAGCTTTGATTGAATTGATTCGTTTTTTGATGTCTGCTGTTTCACCGGCACCATCGACAATTGTGGTATTTTCTTTGTCTACTCTTACCTGTCTTGCTTGACCCAGCATATTTATATCAATGTTTTTGATGTCTATGCCAAGGTCTTCGGAAATAACCTGTCCACCGGTTAAAATAGCTATATCTTCCAACATGGCTTTCCTACGATCTCCAAAGCCAGGAGCTTTAACGGCTACACATGTCAATGTCCCGCGCAGTTTGTTTACAACTAGTGTTGCCAGTGCTTCGCCTTCCAGATCTTCGGCAATTATCAAGAATTGCTTGCCCTGCTGGACAATTTTTTCCAGAATGGGAAGTAAGTCCTGAACCGCAGTAATCTTTTTATCAGTAATTAAAATGTAGGGTTCGTCGAGAACAGCTTCCATTTTTTCAGTATCAGTTACCATATAGGGAGATATGTATCCCCTGTCAAATTCCATTCCTTCAACCACTTCAAGGGTAGTCCCCATAGTCTTGGACTCTTCAACGGTGATAACACCGTCCTTACCAACCTTTTCCATGGCCTCTGCAATCAATTCTCCGATTTCTTCATCGGCAGCCGATATGGATGCTACTTGGGCAATAGCTTCCTTGGTTTCAACGGATTTGCTGAACGTCTTGATCTCTTCTACAACTGCATCTACTGCTTTTTTAATGCCCTTTTTCAAAATTATGGGGTTTGCACCTGCAACAACGTTTTTCATGCCCTCATGGATAATGGATTGGGCAAGCAAGGTAGCGGTAGTCGTTCCATCTCCTGCCACGTCCTGGGTCTTTGTGGCAACTTCTTTAATAAGTTGGGCACCCATATTCTCATAGGGGTCTTCCAACTCTATTTCCCTCGCTATGGTAACACCGTCATTGGTGATTGTGGGAGTTCCAAATTTCTTATCAAGAACTACGTTGCGTCCTTTTGGACCTAAAGTTACTTTTACGGTATCAGCCAGTTTGTCAATACCTTTTAACAAAACTCTACGTGCATCTTCATTAAATTTAATCTGTTTTGCCATTTAAAAATCCCTCCTCGCTTTTTTATTCTAATATGGCTAGAACATCACTTTGTCTTATAATCAAATATTCTTCATCATCAAGTTTAACTTCTGTGCCTGCATACTTAGAGAAAATAATCTCGTCCCCTACTTTCACTTCCAAAGGAACTTTTTTACCTTCGATAATTTCACCGGATCCTACAGCAAGAACTTCCCCTTTCTGGGGCTTTTCTTTAGCAGTGTCTGGTAACACTATGCCTCCTTTGGTTTTTTCCTCTTTCTCCAAAACTTTGATGACGATTCGATCACCTAATGGTTTGATGTTCATTTATAACCCTCCTTTTGTAATTAATACTAAATAATTAAAGTAAAGGTTTAAGTAAAATTGTTAAATAGACCTTATTAAACCCCAGTTAGTGGATTTTTTTATTAGCACTCTCACTTGATGAGTGCTAATTACATTTAATATAATATATAAAGCTTTCGTTAAAATCAATTTCCCTTATTCTTGTTATTTATGGAATAAATCTCATTTTTGCCCTTTTTCCTAGTTATTTCTGTTTCTATCGTGTGTTTTTAAACTGAGGTTTACTTTCATATTTTTTCCCTCAAAAATCTAATTATACATACTTTATGCAAAAATATTTATAAATTATCATATTTGTTAGTGACATTTCAATAAAATTAGATTATAATATGATATAAAATCCGATGTTTTTTATGTTGTGGGAGTGTACCTAGGGTTCCGGCTTTCATGCGTCTGGTCCGAGCGGTACAGCTAGTTTTTTCTAGTACACCGTGAGTATAAAAGACTCCAGCGGCAGGTTCCACTTATGATTAATCATGAGTTAAATCTGCCGTTTTTGTATACTAGGGGGTGGTCATAGACACAAGGGGTGCGTAGTAGCTCTAATATTTACGAATTGAGTTGCTTGTCTGAAAAAACCTTATCTTTACTAATATTAATCGAAATTTTAAGGAGGTACTTTCATGTTCAAACCATCAAAATTTATAGTTATACTTTTAGTGTTTGCTTTGGCTGCAGCACTATTGTCAGGCTGCAGCCAAAATCAGGAAGAGAATGCTTCGGACTCTTCTCAGGACGCAAAAACCGAAGAGGCAATTAAGATAGGCACAATCGGTCCTCTTACCGGAGATGTTGCTACTTATGGAATAAGCACTAAAAACGGCGTAGAAATAGCTGTTGACCAATTCAATGAAAATGGTGGCATTGACGGTAGAAAAATAGTTCTTATATCGGAAGACACACGTGGAGATCAAACAGAGGCCGCAAACGCTGCATCAAAGCTTGTCGATATGGATAAGGTTGCGGCTATCGTAGGTGGTGTTATTAGTGCAGAGACACTTACCGGAGGACCTATCGCCGATGACGCTAAGATAGTCATGATTTCATCATCCTCAACGGCTAAAGGAGTTCCCGAAATTGGCGATTATGTCTTTAGAAATTGTCTTTCTGATGAGGTTCAAGCCATTCAGCTTGCAGAATATGCAGTTGAAGAATTGGGTCTTGAAAAGTTTGCCATTATGTTCACTAACAATGATTATGGCCTATCTTTAAAGGAAGCTTTTGAGGAGAAAGCCCGGGAATTAGCCGAGGTTGTTGGTGTAGAGACTTACAACGACGGAGAAAAAGATTTCAGAGCACAGCTGACTAAATTGAAAGGTGCAAACCCTGACGCTCTATATATAGCAGGTTACTATACAGAAGCCGCAAAAATAGCACAACAGGCAAAAGATCAGGGCCTTGATGTTAAATTTCTAGGTGCAGACGGTTTCTATTCTCCCGTCCTTGTTGAACTTGGCGGTGAAGCTGTCGAAGGGGCTGTATTTACAGCCGGGTTCTTTACAGATGATCCTTCTGAAAAGGCGCAGAGTTTTGTTAAGGCATATATGGAAAAGTTTAATGCTGAACCCGATATGTTTGCAGCACAGGCCTATGATGCGGCAATGATTCTTCTCACTGCTCTTAAAAATGCCAATGGCGTAGGTGGAGAAGCTCATCAAAAAGAAATGTTAAAAATTAAAGATTTCCCGGGAATCACCGGTAATACTTCTTTTACTCCCTTAGGAGATGCCGTAAAAGACATAATCATACTCAAGGTGGAAAACGGCAAATTTGCAAAACTTCGTTAAAAGCTTTTTGTTGTTTTGTAAAAATGTCAATGGATGGATATTATTCCATCCATTGACTTTGCCCTTTGGAAAGGAATGGATTCTAAAATGTTTATTGAACAAATTATAAACGGTCTAACTCTTGGCAGCACATATTCACTAATAGCTCTAGGATACACGATGGTGTATGGAATCCTTGAACTTATTAATTTTGCACACAGCGAAATATATATGATCGGTGCTTTTTTAGGACTTGTAATGGTATCGGTTTACAAGCTGCCTTTTATTGCAGCGCTTCTTGTAAGTATGGCTGGTTCATGCCTTTTGGGTATTACCATTGAAAAGGCCGCTTACAAACCCTTGCGAAGAGCTAACCGAATAGCACCCCTTATTAGTGCAATCGGAGTATCCATTTTTTTGCAAAATGCTGTTTTAATGTTAGCAGGTCCGCAAGCTAGACCCTTTCCGACCGGCTTTAATGTTACAAATTTAAACCTAGGCAGTTTGCGAATTTCTTCATTACAGCTTATAATTCTATTGGTATCTATTGTTCTCATGGTAGGATTGCATTTTTTGATACAAAGAACCAAGCTTGGCCAGGCTATGAGAGCTACCGCTCAAGATAAAGAAACAGCACAGCTGATGGGCATAAAAATTGATCAGGTGATTTCCTTTACCTTTGCCATTGGTTCCGCATTAGGTGGTGCCGCAGGAGTGCTTGTAGGTGTTTACTTTGATTCGGTGGATCCCATGATGGGCTTTTTCCCCGGTTTAAAAGGTTTCGTAGCTGCAGTATTAGGCGGGATCGGAAGCATTCCCGGTGCTATGCTGGGGGGACTAATTCTTGGCCTAGTAGAGATGCTAGGAGCTGTTTACATGTCCAGGTACAAAGATGCCATTGCTTTTGCTGTTTTGATTTTCATCTTACTGCTCAAGCCCACCGGCCTTTTGGGGCGTAAGGTTCAAGAGAAAGTGTAGGTGATATGATTTGAACTACTATTTTCAGATTTTGACAGTCATTATGATAAATTCTATACTGGCTGTAAGCCTCAATCTGGTGTCAGGCTATACAGGTCAGCTTTCTCTGGGTCATGCGACTTTTATGGGTTTAGGAGCGTATGCCGCTACTCTGTTTACATTAAAGCTGCATTTGCCTTTCCTGGCCTCTATTATCCTAGGTGCTACGGTTGCTGCTTTTTTCGGTTTTGTCATCGGAGTGCCTACATTGAGGCTCAAGGGCGATTACCTTGCTATAGCTACTCTTGGCTTTGGAGAGATTATGAAAAACATCCTTCTCAATCTTCAAATCACGGGAGGCCCTATGGGTCTTCGCGGTATACCGAAGGTCACTAATATCTATGTGGCAACGGCAGCACTGATTTTGGTCATTTTTTCTCTAAATCGAATAATGAATTCCCGTGTGGGAAAATCCTTTATTGCTATTCGAGAAGATGAGCTGGCGGCTGAAGCTATGGGAATCAATACAACTCGATTTAAAATTTTGGCCTTTATTATAGGTGCTTTTTATGCAGGTATGGCCGGGGGCTTATATGCTTTTTTGTTCCGTTACATTAATCCTAAGGATTTCGGGTTTATGAAGTCAATTGAGATACTGTGCATGGTAGTTTTAGGAGGTATGGGAAATACATACGGTGCCGTGTTGGGTGCATTCATTATAACGGTTTTGCCTGAGCTTTTAAGATCGGTATCTCCGGTCATAGCTCAATACCGTATGGTTCTTTATGGTTTGCTCCTAGTTATTATGATGATTGTGAAACCTCAGGGAATAATCAGTGGATCTTCCCTTTCAAATAGAATTAAACGGAAAAAACTACTTGAGAAAGGAGGGCAATGATGGAGCTCTTAGAAGGTAATAACCTCACTATGGTTTTTGGAGGTCTTTCAGCTTTAAACTCTGTTGATATAAAAATAAATAAAGGGGAAGTGCTCAGCGTCATAGGACCTAACGGTGCAGGCAAAACTACTCTCTTTAACCTTTTAACCGGAGTGTATTCGCCGACTAAAGGCAGAATATGTTTTAGGAAAAGAGAAATTAAAAACCTAAAACCCTATGAAATAACAAAAATGGGTATTGCTCGCACCTTTCAGAATATTAGGTTGTTCGGCGAAATGAGTGTTTTAGATAATGTAATAATCGGTCAGCACTGTCGCACTAGAACCGGCGTTTTCGGCGCCATCTTCAAAACCCCGGCGGTTCGTAAAGAGGAATCTCTTGTTAGGGAAAAAGCCATGGATGTATTGGAATTCGTTGGTCTAGATGATGTACATGAAGAAAGGGCTAAGAATCTTCCATATGGCAAACAACGGCGCCTGGAAATGGCTCGTGCCCTTGCTACCGACCCTGAACTGATTTTGCTGGATGAGCCGGCCGCAGGTATGAACCCTCAGGAAACTAATGAGCTTATTGAACTGATAGAAAAGCTCAATAATATGGGAAAAACCGTGCTTTTGATTGAACATGACATGAAATTAGTTATGGGTATTTCTCAGAGAATCATGGTACTTGACTACGGTAAAAAAATCGCTGACGGTACTCCTGAAGAGGTTAAAAATGATGAAAAGGTTATTAAAGCTTATCTGGGTGACGGTTCCCACAAGGAGGGCCGGGCATGCTGACACTGGAAAACATAGTAACTCATTACGGCAATATTAAAGCTCTAAAAGGAATATCTCTTGATGTTAAACAAGGAGAAATAGCAACTGTTATAGGAGCCAACGGAGCAGGAAAAACAACTACTTTAAAAACAATCTGCAGTCTTGTACCTGCTACTTCCGGGAAGGTTTACTTCCAGAATAAAGATATTACAAATAAATCAACCTCAGACATAGTCGAGGCTGGAATAGCCATGGTTCCAGAAGGTCGTCGGGTTTTTCCCCGAATGACGGTGCTGGAAAATCTTCAATTAGGTGCTTATCTTAATAATAATCGACAGGAAGTTAAAAATGATTTGGAGAAAGTTTTTAAGTTTTTCCCCATTCTTAAAAACCGTATAAAACAAATTTCTGGTACCCTGTCCGGAGGCGAGCAGCAAATGTTAGCCATTGGCCGCGCACTGATGGCCAGACCAAAATTATTGCTTTTGGACGAACCTTCCATGGGGCTAGCACCTAAAATTGTGGCTAATATCTTTGATATAATTATGGAAATAAACAGGACCGGAACTACTATCTTATTGGTGGAACAAAACGCCAGAATGGCTTTGTCAATTGCCCATAAAGGGTTTGTAATAGAAACAGGTAAGATAGTTTTGCAAGACACTGCGGAAAATCTTTTAAATAATGAACAAGTGAAGAAGGCTTATCTTGGGGAATAAAAAAGATTGAAAAAAGCGAGTGGATACAAGAATGAATTGCAAACATATCCAATGGCAAACTAAATGCGGGCCGAAAGCGCCTTATTGAAAAAATAAGGCGCTTTCATTGTACAGTTTTATATAACAAATTTACTACTGAGACTTGCGGTGAAGTTTGGACAAATTGCGGTAACTTGACATGCTTCTGCTTACGATTAATGCAAGCATCTACTATTCATTTCTAAAATTTTATCTATAAAATTACATAATACTATATAAAACGACAAATACAATTGCCATCCTATGTTGAGTTTGGTATTATTAGATTGGTTTATAAGTGACATCACGTCCGATGAGCGGGAGTTGATTAAATGAGAAGGTTTATGGCTATGAACGGACGTCTTTTCTCTGTTGCCGGATTCTCCTTCCTATTTGCCTATATCCTGTCTTTTCTATT
>DUNY01000174.1 GCA_012839145.1 Thermoanaerobacterales bacterium | reverse complement strand
TTATTGTTTTTCCCTGCACTTTTTATTAGGGCAATGTCGGCCAATATTCTCCCACGAATTGCAAGAGCTTTGTCTTTAAAAAACATCGAATACGCTTTTAAACTTTCACAGCAAGCCTTGTTTCTTTCCTCCTTTTTTTCCTTCGCAGTAACAGGCTTTTTTATTACCCTTTCAAAACCCATAGCTGAACTTTTGTTCCCCGGTTTTGAACTACAGAATTTAATTATCGGGTTTTCTGCTGGTATTCCGTTTTTTTATACACAAAACATCTTAATGGCTATACTGAGAGGTATGGGAAACAACACAACTCCAATTGCCACTTCAGTGATAAGTCTTTTTATAACTAACGGAATGGTATTTTTTCTTGGGGCTAAAACATCCTTAGGTATTTATGGTTATTCCGTTGCATTAATAACTGCTTCCGCTATAGCTATTTACATGAGTATGAGCGCATTGGAGCAATTTTTTAATAAAAAATTCAATATGTCGGAAATTATATTAAAACCTATTATATGTTGTGCATTTATGATGTATCTGTTAAGTAAGGCTTATTTACCTTTAATAAATTTAGGGCTGCCCAATATAATCTGTATAACTGCAGACTTTTTTTTAGGTCTAAGTGGTTACTTAATACTTGCTCTGGCTTTGGGTCTTGACTTGAAAAGCTTATTTTTATAAATAAAAAGGTGACCTTTTGGTCTAAAAAACAGTATCCTATATAAAGGGGCTAGGGAGGGAAATTGATGAAAACATATAAAAATTTCAAGCGATTATCCAGCGGCCACTATCTCGCACTGTATATCTCTCCACATCGTTCTAAAGAGCGCAGCATTGCTTATATCGTTGCCATATGTATTTTTAGAACTAAAAGAGAATGCAACTACTGGTTTAGACATCAAGATCAAATACTGCCCAAGAGCGTAAATTTTTGGGGGATGGAAGGTATATTAAAAGCTGTTCAATTGTTGAAGGAATTACAGAAAAATATCCGTTCCGGTGAATCTATAGTAATTTATTGGGTCGACGAACGAAGGCGTCGAGCTTTTAAATTCCTTCAAAGATATGGTTATGTAGAAAGCATGTATCTTGACCGGGCATGCTACATTTTAAAAAAATCATGAGTCTAACTATCTATAACCGTAATATTATATTCAAAAATTAAAAAGGAGTAGAATTGACTACCCCTCTTTGTCTTTGTCATAATAAAAGTTATTATGGTAACAAAACACTAAAATTTGATGGCACAACATGTTTTCCCATTACTCTAGACATTAAATCTAAAGTTCATAATATCCCCGTCTTGAACTATATATTCCTTCCCTTCTAGGCGGAGCTTGCCCAATTCCCTAGCTTTTACCATGGTTCCACACTCCTTAAAGTCTTTAAAGTTTATTACCTCTGCCCTAATAAAGCCGCGTTCTATATCAGAATGTATTTTACCTGCAGCGGTTTTCGCATTTGTACCCTTTTTAATCGTCCAGGCTTTTACTTCATCCTCTCCGGTAGTTAAAAATGATATTAAATTAAGCCTCTGATAAATGGCCTTAGCAAGAAGGTCTATGCCGGATTCTTTAATATTTAGTTCTTTCATGAATTCTACTCTGTCTTGTTCCTCCAACTCACTGATTTCTACTTCTGCTTTCGCACTTACTTCAAAGACGGAGAGGGTTTTCTCTTTGCAATAGTTTAATATTTGGTTCCTATCCTCATAACCTTCACTCAGCTGGTCCTCATCAACATTTACTACTATAATTACAGGCTTACCCGTAAAAAAGTCAAGGTGTTCGAGAACCTTCCTTTCTTCCTCCGATAGCTTAGCTTCGCCCAGTCCAATTTCATTTTCCAAGGATTCCCGAAGTTTTTGCAAAACTTCTCTCTCTGCCATTTGTTCTTTGGTGATTTTTTTGCCGGTATTTATTCTTTCAATCCTTGTCTCAACAAGCTGAAGATCAGCTAAAAGCAGCTCCGTGCCGATGTTTTCAATATCTCTTATTACATTTATTGTTCCTTCCGGGTGGAGCACATTTTCATCCGAGAAGGCTCTTACTATATGAACCAGGCAATCTACTTGTCTTATGTTACTGAGAAACTGATTACCGGAACCCTTACCTTCACTAGCTCCGATAACCAAGCCTGGCACATCTATAACTTCAATCTGAGCATATGTGACCTTTTTAGGTTTGAAGACTTCAGCTAAAAAATCAACCCTTTCATCGGGTACCTTTGCAAGGCTAAAATTAGCATTTATCTTCCCACTCTGGAATGCACTTGTTTCTATCTTTGCATTTGTCAATAAATTAAAAAAAGTAGTTTTACCTACTGTAGGTAATCCAACTAATCCCACTTTCAATTTGTCTAATCTCTCCTTCGTTTTTAACTCCTACTGGTGACAGGGAAAGGTCATCTGTCACCTTAGTTTGCTGCCGCTTTACACTGTCAAATTCAATAATCGCTTGCCTGCACCCTAGTATATTTTATTCCTAAAATGATTATAAATCAATATATATATGAAGTAGCGATGACTACCTGGCGGCTACAAAAAAAAAACGTAGCAGCGGTGTG
>DUNY01000441.1 GCA_012839145.1 Thermoanaerobacterales bacterium | reverse complement strand
GCAAAAGTATTGGATGAAGCAAAAGTGGTGGTTAAGCGGGATATTAACCTGGACTTAGAAAACATCATTGTAGTTTCCAGCCCCAACTGGCATCCGGGAGTTATTGGGACAGTAGCTTCAAAACTGGCGGAAACTTACGGCAGACCATGTATTATGATTGCAGAAGAAGGTGATGAGGCCCGGGGTTCCGGAAGAAGTATTTCCGGGTTCAATCTTTTTAAAGCTATAAGCGAATTATCCCATCTGCTCATAAGATATGGAGGTCATGAACAGGCCGCCGGTTTAAGTATAAAATCTGAAAATATACAAGTTTTCAGAAGAGAATTAAACCGGCTTTTCAAGGAAGATGTCAAACAAGGAGATTTGAGCCCCAAGCTCGATATAGATTTGGAATTAAACCAACGTGATATTAACCTAAAACTGGCAGAACAGCTTGAACTAATGAAACCTTTTGGTTACGGCAATCCCAGACCTGTGTTTATGTGCAGAAACCTATATATTGAGAATTGCAGGACAGTGGGTAATGGTGACAAACACTTAAAATTAAATCTAAAGAGCTCTGAAAATACTATTGACGCAATAGGATTTAATTTTGGAATTTATAAGGAAGATTTGGATCTGGCATCAATAATGGATGCAGCTTTTTACCTTGAAGTAAACCGTTGGAGAGGTTTCATCGGACCACAGTTGAATATAAAGGATTTAAAGGTGCCTTTTTTACAGGACGACCTGCTATTTGATGTGGAAAAAAATTACTATCTGCACTTTTGTTCCAACTTGGGCAAAAAAGAGAATAAAATTATATTGGAAAATAAATCAATAGATCAAAGTAATATTATTTTCTTAAGAAGAAAGAGCATTCCTAGGAAAATGAAGTATTTAAAAGCTCTTTTTGCAGCAGAGAGGAAAGTAATCATAGTAATAAACACACCATACAAAGCTTGGCAATTGCTAACATATTTAAAAGAGGAAAAAGACTTATTAAATAAAATCGAAGTATTTTATACTATGGACTCAGCTAAGAAGAACCAAAGTGACAATATTATAATGATCGACCCCTTTCCGGTAATTAACCATGAGAACTTTGATGATATTGTATTTTATGATATGCCTTTCAGTGTGGATATTTTAAAAAAACGATTGTCGGGTATACCCTCAACTTCGAAGTTACACATACTTTTTGAACGAGAAGATTTGCACTATAATTACTTGGTGTGTCAACAGATGTTGCCCAGCATCAATGAACTTAAAATTGTTTACCAAACCTTAGCGAAGCACACCACAGGCAGTTTTATTTGCTCTTTAAATATCAACGAATTTAGAGATATTTTAATAGAGCAATCAAAGATTGATATACATCACAGTGGTTTGATAAATATATTTAGGATTTTCCAGGAATTAGATATTATCAAATTTAACATAAAAAATGGTTTTATAAATATATCCGATTATAAGAAGCATGATAGCAAGCTTAGGCTAGAATTCTCAGATACATACATGCACCTTTATTTGCTTAAAAAAGATGTTATAAAGTTTTATAATCAGTTCAACACTTTAACAGCAAAACTATTTAAAGGATATGGGGGAAATTGAATGGATTTAAAACAAAAAATCAGGGTTATTGAGGATTTTCCCAAAGAGGGAATCAGCTTCAAGGACATTACAACTTTAATAAAAGACGGGGAGGCTTTTAAAAAGGCAATAAAATCTATGGCAAACCATATCAAACACAAAGAAGTTGATTTGATAACCGGCCCTGAAGCCAGAGGATTTATTGTTGGCGCTCCTCTTGCATACGAGTTAGGTGTAGGGTTTGTACCGGCAAGAAAGAAGGGCAAGTTGCCGGGGAAAACAGTAAAAGCTGAGTACAAACTGGAATATGGCTCAGACATAATAGAAATGCATGAAGACGCTGTAAAGCCAGGTCAAAAGGTCGTGGTGGTAGACGATTTGCTGGCTACTGGCGGCACTATATTTTCTACCATTGAGCTAGTGGAAAAGCTGGGTGGAGAGATTTCTGCAGTGGTTTTTCTGATTGAATTGATGGATTTAAATGGGAGACAACACTTGACAAAATATGATGTATTTTCCCTTATAAAATATTAAGTTAGTCAGGGGTGGAAGATTTGGATTTTGCCTTATTGGAAAAACAAATATTATCATATAGCCCGTCAGCTGACATTGACCTTATAAGAAAGGCTTATGAATTTGCAAAAGAAGCACATAGCGGTCAGCACAGGGTTTCCGGTGAACCATTTATATTCCACCCCCTGGGAGTAGCAAAGATTTTAGCTGACCTGGAATTAGACCTCGCTACCATTGCTGCAGGCCTGTTACATGATGTAGCGGAGGATACAGATTATACGATAGAAGACATAGAAAAAAATTTTGGTTCTGAAATAGCTCTTTTAGTAGACGGTGTAACAAAATTAGGAAAACTTGAGTTTAAGACAAAAGAGGAACAGCAGGCGGAAAACCTCAGAAAAATGTTTTTTGCAATGGCAAAAGATATCCGCATTATCCTTATAAAGCTGGCAGATAGATTGCACAATATGAGAACTCTAAAATCCATGCCTAAAGAAAAGCAGCGGGAAAAGGCCATTGAAACTATCGACATTTTCGCACCATTGGCTCATCGCCTTGGAATATCTAAAGTAAAATGGGAATTGGAAGATTTGGCTTTCAGATATCTGGAATCAGATCACTATTATGAGCTCGTAGAAAAAGTTGCTAAAAAGAGACAGGAAAGAGAAAATCATATCAATAAAATGATCGAAATTCTTAAAGAACGACTAACGGCTTCCGGTTTAACTGCTGAGATACATGGCCGACCTAAGCATTTTTACAGCATATATAAAAAAATGAAGGACCAAAACATCAGTTTTGAGCAAATTTATGACTTAACGGCTGTCAGAGTCATTGTGAGTACCGTTAAGGATTGCTATGGTGCACTGGGAGTTGTTCACACTTTGTGGAAACCCATTCCTGGCAGATTTAAGGATTATGTGGCCATGCCCAAGCCAAATATGTATCAATCACTTCATACTACGGTAATTGACACTTCAGGGGATCCTCTGGAAATACAAATAAGAACCTATGAAATGCATAAAACAGCTGAATATGGAATTGCCGCTCATTGGAGATATAAAGAGGGGGATAAAAACAACAGCGAATTTGAACGAAAACTTTCTTGGCTTAGAGAAATCCTTGATTGGCAGCGAGAACTCTGTGACGCAAAAGAGTTTATGGAGACTTTAAGAATTGACCTTTTCACTGATGAAGTCTATGTATTTACACCCAAAGGAGATGTAATAGACCTGCCCATGGGGTCTTGCCCGATTGATTT
>DUNY01000280.1 GCA_012839145.1 Thermoanaerobacterales bacterium | reverse complement strand
AGGGATATATCAACATAAAACTATTATTGTCAACAATATACGCTTTATTTTCTCCAACTATGGCTTTTGTCAAGCTGTCGGTTTGATGCTATAATCTTCACATCTCTTCTTCGGTGAAAGACCGATTGCGGCAAATAGCATCCATATAATTGCCGCACATAGTTTCAACCAAATCTACGAGTTTACTACTAAAAAAGGATTTGGCGATAAACAAAAGGAGGGAAAGTATGCGGAAAATAATAGCTAAGGTAATGTTGGTATTAACGGTTTTTTTGATCTTGACTCCCACTGTCATGGCAGCCCAACTAGGAGATAGACTTCTAATGGAAGGTAGTATTGGAGAAGACGTAGCTCAACTTCAACAAATATTAGATGCCCAGGGTTTTTGGTCGGGTTACGCTGACGGAATATTTGGGTACATGACAACAGATGCTTTAATCAGGTTTCAAAGGGTAAAGGGAATAAAAGTTGACGGCATTGCCGGACCTGAGACCTTCAGTGCATTAAATATAAATGTATCATCACCCTATCGTGGCAGTACAGGCAGGTTTTCTGCCAGAGATATAGAGCTTGTTGCTAAGTTAGTTTACGCTGAGGCACGTGGGGAGTCTTATACAGGCCAAGTAGCAGTGGCTGCAACAATATTAAACAGACTAAAAGATCCTAGATACCCAAATAGTATCTCAGAAATTGTCTTTCAGGTTGTAGACGGTTATTATCAGTATAGCCCTGTATTGGACGGTCAAATTAATTTAACACCGGATGAGACCGCAAGAAGAGCAGTAATGGATGCATTAAGTGGTACTGACCCTACCGGAGGAGCAACCACCTTTTTCAATCCAAGTAAGACTAATGATCAGTGGGTAAGATCAAGACCATATATAACAACTATAGGAAGCCATGTATTTTCAAAATGACAAAATAAAAAGGACTTTTGCTTAGAAAGTCCTTTTTATTTTGTCATTTTTCATATAAATTGTGATTAATGATAAATCCGGGTATAATAAACTCAAAATACAAGATGGGAGGCGAGGATTATGCTCTATGATGTCATCATAATAGGAAAAGGACCTGCGGGTTTATCAGCCTCGATATATACAGCTCGCGGTAATCTTAAAACATTGATAATCGGAAAAGAAAGTATGCTTAGATTAGGCAGCGTTATAGAAAACTTTTGCTGTGCTCCACAGGTATCAGGTGAAGAATTAATCCGTACCGGGATTGAGCAAGCAAAAAAATTTGGTGTAGAGATGGTAGAAGAAGAGGTGCTAAGTATTAATAAAGAAAAGTATTTCAAAATCGTAACTGATCTGGCAGAATACCAAGCTGAAGCTATTATCCTTGCTACAGGTAAATTGAGGGATAAAATAGCAATAGAAAACTTAAATAAATTCGAAGGTCAAGGTGTGCATTATTGTGTTACATGTGATGGATTCTTTTATAAAAATAAAAAAGTTGGAATTTTGGGGTACAAAGATTATGCAGTCCATGAGTTATCTGAAATAACAAGCTATACAAAGGATGTGACATTGTACACGAATGGCCATGAACTGAAAGTAAATTACAAGAGTAGACAATTTTTGAAAGAAAATCCTATAGACGTAAAAAAACGACCTATTACTAGCCTTGAAGGTGATAATAATGGTCTTAATAAAATAGTGTTTGAGCATGGTGAAGAGAAAGACATTGATGGATTGTTTATAGCATACAGTTCAGCGTCTTCCATAGACTTTGCTTTAAAATTGGGAATTGCCATGAAGGATGATTTTATTATGGTTGATAATAGACAGAAAACTAATATTGAAGGATTGTTCGCAGCAGGAGACTGTACAGGAGGTCTTGCTCAAGTAGCAACAGCCGTCGGACAAGGTGCAGTAGCTGGCCAAAATGCCAAAGATTATATTAAGAGTATTAATAAAACTATATAAAAATATAAAGCTTGATTATATGTATAATAACAGACTTAAAGGAGTTAGTAGTCCGAAGGCTGCTTTTATGCTATAATTAATTTGTAATATATAGAAAGTGGCTGTGAATTTTGAAAGAGGTCATTTAAATGAGTAAAGACGAATTCTTAACTGTGAATAAACCTTCGGAAAGTATGTACGTGGTTAAAAAATCAAAATTTATTGCAAATGTTGTACCTATAAAAAATAATAATGAAGCCGAAAAACACTTGGAACAATTTCGAAAAAAATATTGGGATGCAACTCATAATGTTTATGCATATGTATTAGGTCTAAATGATGAAATACAAAAGTTCAGCGATGATGGAGAACCATCGGGTACTGCTGGCAGACCAGTTTTGGAGGTAGTAAAATCCAAGGAGGTTAAAAATGTATTAGTAGTTGTGACCCGTTATTTTGGGGGGATATTGTTGGGCGCTGGCGGGCTTGTAAGAGCGTATAGTGAAAGTGCATCAATAGGACTGAAAAATTCCAATATTATTAGGAGAATCAAGAGCAACGCATATGAAATCACCACTGATTATAGTATGCTTGGAAGGCTACAATGGGAAATGAATGAGAAAAACATCATCATTAAAGATATTGATTACACAGAAAAAGTAACAATGACTGTATATGTACCTGAAAGTTACAATTTGGATTTAGAGCAATTTATACTAAATATAACTTCTGGCAATTCAGTGGTTAAATGCATAGGGAATTATTATATCAATCAATCTGATTCTTGATAATAAATGATATTTTAAGGATATTTCTCAAGGAGTGTTTGTATTGAAAATTGATGAATTGTGCAATGCCCTGGTACTTTGGCTGCAGGAATCCGTCCAGAAAGCCGGAGCAAAGGGAGCAGTTTTTGGATTAAGTGGAGGAATTGATTCGGCGGTAGCAAGCGTTTTATGCAAAAAGGCTTTTGGAAAAAAAGCACTTGGTCTTATTATGCCTTGTCACAGCGACAAAAACGATGCGATTGATGCAAGCTTGGTGGCTGATAAGTTTGATATAAAATACCACACTATTGTACTAGACAACGTCTATGATGAGCTATTAAAAGTGATGGATAAAAGTGAAAACAATATGGCCAAAGCCAATATTAAACCTCGCTTGAGAATGACAACTCTTTATTACTACGCTGGTATAAACAATTATCTTGTGGTGGGAGCTGAAAACAAAAGTGAGTTGACAGTGGGGTATTTTACAAAATATGGTGACGGCGGGGCAGACCTATGGCCCATCGGTAATCTAGTAAAAAGTCAGGTAAGAGAGCTTGCATCCTATATTGGTGTTCCAAAAAGAATCATCGATAAAACACCTACAGCCGGGCTTTGGAGCGGTCAAACCGACGAGGCGGAAATGGGGATAACATATGATCAGCTGGACCGGTATATTTTGTACGGGGAATTTGGAGCTCCTAAAATCAAGGAACGAATAAACACTCTGTATAAAAAAAGTGAACATAAGCGTCAACCGCCGCACATACCTGAATTTAAGCTTTGTTAAGTATTTAATTTTATAAATTAAATCTGTTAAAGGGGGATAATATTATGGCAGGCCATTCAAAATGGTCAAATATAAAACACAGAAAAGCTAAAATGGATGCCCAAAAAGGAAAAATATATACCAGGTTTAGCAAATTAATTATCGTTGCCGTTCGTGAGGGCGGTCCGGACCCAAATGCTAATTCGCGACTTAAAGATATAATTGAAAAAGCCAAACAGGCTAACATGCCTAATGACAATATAAATAGAGCTATAAAAAGAGGCAGTGGGGAGCTTGGCGGTGCCGATTATGAGGAAATTATGTATGAAGGTTATGGACCGAGCGGTGTTGCTATTTTAATTAATGCTACTACGGATAATAGAAATCGGACAGCCGGAGAAATGAGACATTTATTTGATAAGAACGGCGGCAACTTAGGTGAGACAGGTTGTGTTGCCTGGATGTTCGAAAAAAAAGGATTAATATTAATAGAAAAAAAAGATGACATCGATGTAGACAATATAATGATGTTGGCTATAGATTCGGGTGCTGAAGATGTAGAGGATTTAGAAGATTCTATTGAGATAACTACTAGTGTTGAGCAATTTGAAAAAGTGAGAAATGTTTTGTTAAAAGATGGTATAGACATATTTTCGGCGGAAATATCATTTATACCAAATACAACTATCACCGTACCAGATGCTGAAAGTGAAAAGCTGGAGAAACTATTGGAAGTATTGGAAGAACACGATGATGTTCAAAATGTATATACTAATTATGAACCTCCAGAGACATTCTAATAGCAAAATATAAATGCAACAACTGTATAATTATGTATTAAATGGGCATACTATTCCTCCGAAGAGTAAAAGGAGGAATATGTATGCCTAGAAATATTTTTAGGTATATCATAATAATAATTTTCATAATTACCATAAGTTTTAGTTATGGGTATTTGAAGACATTCTTATCCGTAAAAAATCCTAGAGGTAACGTCAATTTAGATTATCTGGAGCAAAATGTATCAAAAATGCCGGAAATCAAACTTAATGCTGGAGCAAAGATAATATATTTAACATATTATGTAGGTTGTGGTGATGAAATAACAGAAGTGAAATATCTCGATGATAAATATATAGGGTATACAAAAAGCGGACTAGAGGAACATGAACGAGATTGGGAGATTGAGAGTTTCACACCCGATGAAGTAAAATTAAAAAGGGAAGTACACGGTATTTGCAATAATCATTACTATATTGGTATACAGAATGGATATGTAGCTCTATTTCAAGGTATTCCGGGCATGAAGTCCTCTCTAGTGGAAAGAACTGATATTATTGCAGACACCTTGAGGGAAGATGACAGATTAATTTTGGAAAAAGGGCTTACTATTAACAGTGAACAGGAATTTTTAAAAATAAGAGAAGGTTTAACAAATTAATGGTTTTAACAGTTAAGAAGGATAATCACTCTTAGATGTAGAATTACAATAAGGGTGATTTTTTATGTTAATTATGGGGATTGACCCAGGTATAGCCATCAGCGGTTATGGGATTATTTCCGGTAAACAAAACGACTGCAGTGTTATTGAATACGGAGTGATAAAAACATTTCCGGGGCTTAAAATGCCTTACAGATTAAAAAAGATATATGAGGGCTATACTGAACTCTTGCAAAAGTACAAACCCGATGCTGTAGCTGTTGAAGAATTGTTTTTTAATAAAAATGCAAAAACCATAATTTCCGTAGGCCAAGCACGGGGAGCTGCACTTTTGGCCGCAGCTCTATCCAATATTGAAGTCTTTGAATACACTCCTTTGCAAGTAAAGCAAGCAGTGGTGGGCTATGGCCGCGCCGATAAACTTCAGGTTCAACAGATGATTAAAATGTTCTTTAATTTGGATAAATTGCCAAAGCCTGATGATGCTGCTGATGCTCTCGCAGTAGCTTTATGTCATATGAACTCATATAAAATTCAAAAAATTATAGATGGAAAAGGATTTTAGGCATGTTGGATTATTTGGAAGGAATTTTAACTCATATAGAACCTAACTTTGCAGTAATTGATACAGGCGGTTGGGGGTTAAAGCTGACTATCTCCATGTATACATACAATAAAATAAAAATCAAGCAGGGCAACAAGCTAAAGCTTTATACACAAATGGTAGTAAGAGATGATACTGTGGAACTTTTCGGTTTTACTGACGAAGTGGAAAGACAAGCATATTTATTGCTCAATAGAGTGCCAGGAATTGGTCCAAAAGCCGCAATTTCCATTCTTTCGTTGATGGATGTTGCACAATTAAAAACAAGTATAATGTCGGAAGATGTACAGTCCCTTGTAACTGTACCGGGTATTGGAAAAAAGACAGCACAAAAAATCATTATCGAGTTAAAAGATCGTATAAAAGATTTACCGGTAGAGTCTGACAAGGGTGATTACAGCTCTATTTTTGAAGCTAGGGAAGTGCTTCTTTCCCTAGGCTTTAACCCAAGGGAAATTCAATTAGCTTTAAATGATGCGTCAATAAACAGCGATGATTCTGTAGAAGATATAACGAAAGCTGCACTAAAAAAATTGTCAAAGTAAAGGGTGGGAAAGTTGAACGACCGAATTGTCACACCGGCATTGAAGAACGATGAGGAATTTGAATATGAAAAAAATATTAGGCCTATAAGTTTTAATGAATATATCGGCCAAGATCGTGTGAAAGAAAACCTTAAGGTTTTTATAAAAGCGGCTTTAATGAGACGTGAAGCTTTGGATCACGTTCTTTTATTTGGTCCACCTGGCTTGGGAAAAACAACTTTGGCTTACATAATAGCTAGGGAACTTGGTGTAAATATAAGGATAACCTCGGGACCTGCCATAGAACGGGCTGGAGATCTGGCAGCAATTCTTACGAATCTAGGGAATAGAGATTTGTTATTTATCGATGAAATACATCGACTTCATCCTAGTGTTGAAGAAATTCTGTATCCTGCAATGGAAGATTTTGCCTTGGATATTATGGTTGGTAAAGGGCCCAGTGCAAGATCAATGCGATTGAATTTAAGCCCCTTTACTCTTGTAGGAGCAACCACTAAGGCAGGACAGTTAACATCACCCCTGAGAGATCGTTTTGGTGTGAGCCTGCATTTAGACTTTTACAAAATACCTGATCTTGTAACAATTATTAAAAGGTCAGCTAAACTTCTAAAAATTGATATTGAGCACGAAGCTGCCGAACGGATAGCTCAATGTTCCCGTGGTACGCCTAGACTTGCAAATAGACTACTCAAGCGTATCAGAGATTTTGCACAGGTTAGAGGAGATGGAGTAATTACAACATTTATTACCGAAGAAGGGTTAAAACTTTTGGAAATTGATCCCTACGGTCTTGATAAAAATGACCGAAAATTGCTATTGACCATTATTGATAGATTTGATGGAGGCCCAGTTGGCATTGAGTCGATTGCGGCTGCGCTTAATGAAGATATTTCAACTATTGAAGACATATATGAACCTTATCTGATTCAGGAGAGTTACATATTCAGAACAGCACGAGGAAGAGTTGTTTCAGAAAAGGCCTACGAACACCTTGGCAAAAACAAAAACAATCAATAAACGTCTTTCAGGAGGGTAGCCTTTAAAAATGAGGAGATACATTTTTTTGTGGTTTATAATTTTCATGACAGTAATTATGAAACCCATCAAAGGGCAATCAATGGAGCTTGCTCCTACTAAAATAAGAGTGGGTCTTTTTTATAACAATTTGGCTCGTGATTCATATCGGCTATCTTCAGATACCGGTTTTAGAGTAGGGTTTAAAACTGGACAAGAGCTCTATAAGGTAATGAATTTCTCTGATAAGTCGTTAGAGATCTATAGTGCAGATTTAATAGATTTTGCATCTAAAAAGAATAATATCAAGGATAAACGAGATGCTTTGGAATATGCAACACAATTAGCACAGGATAACGTGGAAAGTTACCTGTTTTTCGACGGAAGTTGGTCGGTCTGGGCTAAGATTTCGAATAAAGATAAATCTTCAAGCAGTCTTGGCTTAATCACAGTTAAAGGAAATTCAAAAGATCCGGGTCTTCTAATTCCTTGTACGATGGACAGGCCTGTGTTTTTTGCAGATACAGACCCTGCGGGCTTGATTGCCATAGAAGGCCGAAGATACCGGGGTATACTGGAAATGGCGCAAGCTGACAAGGGCAATGTTCAGGTGGTAAATGAACTGGAGCTGGAAGAGTATTTATATGGTGTAATTCCTAAGGAGATGCCGTTAAACTGGCATACAGAAGCATTAAAAGCTCAGGCAGTGGCTGCTAGAACTTATACGATTGCTAACCTATCTAAATGGCAAAAAAATGGCTTTGATATTGGTGCAAGCTCAGGTGATCAGGTTTATGGCGGTTATGATGCTGAGGATGTGAGAACCAATAGGGCGGTAGATGAAACTAAAGGACAAATTATTCTGCATGATAATAAGCCGATTACGGCTTTTTACCATGCAGATAGTGGGGGACGAACGGAAGCATGTAAAGATGTTTTCGGCTCAGATCTGCCTTATTTGCAACCGGTTGATGATATAGTTAGAACAAATTCCCCCCATTCGGAGTGGGAGTTATGTTTGTCAGCAAAGGATATCAGTGAGCGAGTTAAATCCGCTCAAAAGTATATAGGTGAAATTTGTGAAATTTCTATAATAGAGAGGAGCCCTACTGGGAGAGTAAAAAAGATACTTTTAAAAGGAACTCTAGGGGATACAATAATTGAGAACAGTCATATCAGAAATATATTTCAGTTAAAAAGCAATTTTTTTGAGGTTTTTGGAGGAACAAGTATCCCGGTAGTTTCTGTTTCTGGGGAAGAAGCAAAGAGAGATATACAATTAAAAGCCAATAATATTATAACCGGGCAGGGTCCGGCAATACTCTCAAATGGATATGTTTCTATTTTAGGTGCCGAAATGTCTAAGAATATAAAGTTTACAACAGTCAGTGATACATATATAATTCGGGGTAGAGGTTATGGTCACGGAGTTGGGATGAGTCAGTGGGGAGCTAAAACAATGGCCGAAAACGGGTATAATTATATGGAGATTTTGCTACACTACTATAAAAACGTGGATATAAAAAAAGTTTTAAATAAAATATTATAGCAATCAAAATAACCATTTAAGATATTTCACTAGGTCAATATATTTACCATATTTTCGAAAAATAAACGGAACTGAGGAAGAAGTGCAATATGAAACTTAAAGATTTTGATTTTTATTTGCCGGAAGAACTGATAGCCCAGGAGCCGATAAAGGACCGGTCAAAATCCAGACTATTGGTTTTAAATAAAACAAGTGGAAATATAGAGCATAAAATATTCGAGGATATTATTGACTACTTTGAGCCGGGAGATTGCCTGGTGTTGAACAATACGAAGGTTATTCCTGCTAGGTTGATTGGGCATCGCATAAAAACCCGTGGTAAAATTGAAATGGT
>DUNY01000286.1 GCA_012839145.1 Thermoanaerobacterales bacterium | reverse complement strand
CTTGGTGGATTATTCATTATAATATTGTTAAAGATGAAACTCAAGCCACATCGTGGCATTACCTTTTTAACGTTTATACAAGAAGTGAATTTGACCAGTTTAATTTCATAGATAAAATTTCTACACATACAAATAACGCGGTCCGTGAAAGTTCTTATAAAAAAGATTTTGACTGTATAATTTCAACTTATGTTAAAGATGATAAGGTGTCAGACACGCCTGAAGACAATATAATTTGCCCTTTAACAGATCTCGGTCTTATTAAGACTAAAGGAAACAGTTACTATAAAACAAGTCCTAGTAAACAAATCCCACTTGAAGTGTTACTTTTAGTGATTAGAGAGGCTGCTGATGGAAATGTATTTATAAATATATCAAATCTTGAAAATGATACTTGCAATATAGGCAAAGTTTTTAATTTGTCTTTAGACAAAATTTATTTTTATCTAGATTTAATGCAAGAAAAAGGTTGGCTTAAATTTTCAAGAACTGCTGGAATTGATTCTCTAGTACTTTCTGAACTTGATGTATGGCAACTAATAACTGATACATATAAAACTATGAATAAAGGGGCAGTTAACAAATGAAGCTTAATGAACTTATAACAATATCCCCAGGCTTTCACCGGTCTGTAAATATAAAATATGATTTGAACAATCCAGAAAAAGTATCAGGTTTTATCCCTACAGAAAAATCAGAAGAGATAATTAAACATGTACTTTCTGCTTTACAAGGAAGAAATAATGATTGTGCATCAATCCTGTTGGGAAGTTATGGTACTGGCAAATCACATCTAATGACATTTCTTGGTAGCCTAGTAAGTAAACAAGTACCTTCAAGTTATATATATACAGTAATAGAAAAAATAAAAAATAATCGAACTAAAGCTTTACTACAAAAAGAAATACAAACTGAAACACCATATTTAGTAGTTCCAATTCTAGGTAGTAGCTCAATTGATTTTGAACAGCAATTATTGTTTTCCCTTAAAAGCTCTCTAGCCAGTAATGGTGTTGAATTAAATATAAATTCTAGTTTCACTTCTGCTTTGAAGTTTATACAAATGTGGAGAGATAAGTTTCCTGAAGTTTATGGTCTTTTAGAAAGGTCACTCAAAAACAACTTAGATTACGGCACCGTTAGTGAATTAGAAAATAATTTGAGTGAATTTGATACAAAAGCACTTGAAATTTTCACTAATATATATCCTAAATTGTCTGCAGGGGCAGATTTCGATTATTTTAGTGGCGATGCAGTTGATGTGTATAGAGAGGTTTCCGTAGAACTAGTTAAAAAAGGATATAGAGGTATATTTATTATATTCGATGAGTTTAACAGAGTACTGGATACTTCTATAAAAAATTTCGATACTTTAAAAACACTGCAAGATATTGCTGAATTAGCTAGTAGATCTAATGATAATTTTCGTATTAATCTTCTATTAGCATCTCACAGAACCATAGGGCAATACTTAGACAAGACAAGCAACGATATAACTAATGAATGGCGTAAGATAGAAGGCCGTTTTAAACTCTTTGATATCACTAATAAACCTTGGGAAACCTACGATTTAATAAGTAGGGTATTGCAAAAAAAGGATTCTAATGCTTATGACATAATTGTTCATGAAAACTTGCAAATACAAAAAGTTGCTCAACACAGGCGTCTTAAAGATATATTTGATGAAATTCCTTTTAATACGGTTAAAAATATAATCATTAAAGGCTGTTTACCTTTACATCCTGTTACAGTTTTTCTACTTCCGAGAATTTCTGGAAAGCTTGCTCAAAATGAAAGAACCTTGTTTACATTTCTAGCCGATCAAGATGAAAGCCCTATGCCAATCTTTCTCGATCAGGAAATCAAAACAATGGATCTTATTAGGCCGTGGCACATATTTGATTATTTTGAACAACAGCTGCGCTGGACTAAAGATGATAACATTAAACCTGTATACATAAAAACTATAAATGCAATTAGTTCTCTACCCCAAAATGCTCAGTCAGAGCAAAAGCTTTTAAAAACAGTAGGAATTTATAAAATTGCCGGAAATAAACTAAATTTGCCCTGTACATTAGAGATGGTCAAATACGGTATTGGCGATAATGAATTCCTAGAAGGCTTGAGATCATTGCAACAAAATAAGCTGAT
>DUNY01000008.1 GCA_012839145.1 Thermoanaerobacterales bacterium | reverse complement strand
TAATGACCAAAAAAGAAGCTTATATTGTTTTGATAAATCTCAAAAATGTTGAAAGCAACAAACGAAGTAAATTAGATGTAACTTTGATTTGGACAAGTTTCTTATTCTGGGCAGGTAAGTACGAACGGGCATTATATCACATTCGAAAACCATCGGAAAAAGACAACACTCTAGAAAAATATTGCTGGAAAGGAGTGCTTTGTTATTTTTTAAAAGACTACAATAATGCTGTTTGTTTTTTAGAGAAAGCCGAAAATATAAATCCTAAATGTATGGAAGTAAAATATTTTTTGGCAGAGATATTTTTTGCAATGGCTCGTATAGAAAAAGCTGAACCAAAGTATAGAGCTTTAATCGGTAACTCGGCGTATAAAACTTGGGGTTTTTATGGAATAGGTTGCTGTATGCTAAAAGAAAAACGTTATGATGAATCTCTGGCATTTTTCAACAAAGCATTACCGTTTGCAAAAAAACAATATGATTTAGTTAAAATATTAAATAAAAAAGGTTTATGTCTAATGGAGCTGGAAAAACCAGAGGAAGCTCGATTATGTTTTGATAAATGCTTGAAAGTATCGCCAAATGATAAAACCGTACAATTGAATCTTGCATTAGCGTTGGGTAAATTAGGCAATTTTAAAGAAGCTTGTAAAATCTATAAAAAGATATTGATAAAAAGCCCCCATAACCTCATAGTTTTAAATAACTATGCTTCATGCATGGCAGCATGCAACGAATATGATGAAGCTTTAGAATACTGCAATATAGGCTTAAAAATAGATCCAAGTCATCCAGATTTACTTATAAACAAAGGTTATTGTCTGTACAAGCTTGGTCAGTACAATATTGCCCTAGAATGTTTTAATGAAGCGGAAAAAATCGTAAAAGATGATATAATATTACTTAATAATAAAGCATTATGCTTTATAGCTCTTGAAAAATATGATGATGCCTTAAAACTTTTTGACATACTATTGAAAAAGGACGGTTCTGACGACCAACTATTTAATAAAGCTTATTGCTTAGTGAAGAAAGATATGTACAGTGAGGCTCTTGCCTCTCTTATAAGCATAAAAGATAAAAGCAAAAAGAATTTTGATTTCTACACATTAAAAGGTATATGCTTCGAGCGACTAGGTAATCATGAAGCAGCATTAGAAAGCTTTAACAAATCTCTGATTATTGCCGGATAGGAGTGTAGCATTTGAACATACTTATAACAAATGATGACGGAATCCATTCAGCAGGTTTAATTACACTAGCCCAAGAGATTTCTAAAATTGCCCGTGTCACTGTTGTTGCTCCGGACCGAGAGCGTAGTGCTACGGCTCATGCAATAACTATGCATAAACCATTAAGAGTGGAAAAAGTTGATATTCCAGATTGTAATGCTTTGGGTTGGATGATAAACGGAACCCCTTCCGATTGTGTTAAACTTGCATTGGAAGCTTTGCTTGACTTTACTCCCGACATAGTCCTATCAGGGATTAATAGTGGTCCTAATCTTGGAACTGATGTCATATATTCAGGGACCGTATCAGCAGCAATCGAAGCTGCTCTGTCTGGAGTGCCTTCTATAGCATTGTCTATAGTCGGCCATGGAAATGTGAGTTTTAAAAACGCCGCGATTTTTACAAAAAAATTGTGTTTACAAATATTAAACCATATTTTTCCTAGAGATTCATTGTTAAATATAAACATACCATCTGTGGAACCTGAAGCAATAGAAGGTATCGCTATAACTCACCTAGGTACCATAAGGTACAAAAATAGTTTTGACCGTCGGACGGACCCTAGGGGTAAGGTTTATTATTGGTTAGCCGGTGAAGCAATTGGTAGAAATGATGATAAAGGTTCTGACGTATGGGCGGTGAAAAATAATTACATTTCAATTACACCGTTACTTTTTGATTTAACAAAATATGATATTATTGAAAATATCAAAAAATGGAATTTACAAATATAAGATAGGATAGGAAGGTAATAAAAAATGGATGCTGGCAAACTGGAACTCATTGCAAAAAAAGAAATAACTTATAATGACGAGCTGTATAAGCTAGTGGATTTCCTAAATAAAAATTTAAAAAACAAGCATGTCATATTTGGTATCTCAAAAAGCGATGATAAAGCTATCATTTCTATTTATGAAATTTAAACTTGCACCAATATTGTTCTCTCTACGTATATTGTAATGATATTTGATTTTGTTGGAGGGGACACATTATGGATGTAGGAAACATAATAAGGTATTTTCCTGGTAATAATACTCCTGATGGATACTATTCTTTTTTTGATTATATTCTACCCTGGAAAAGGGCACGGAAAATAATCATCATTAAGGGCGGACCGGGTGTAGGTAAATCAACTATGATAAGGAAAATATCAAAGGAGTTGACTCAGAGAGGCTTAGATATTGAACTACTTCACTGTACTGCCGATAGTGATTCTTTAGATGGCTTGATAGTCAAAGATTACAATATAGCTGTAGTTGATGGTACTG
>DUNY01000203.1 GCA_012839145.1 Thermoanaerobacterales bacterium | reverse complement strand
TATCTCACGCAAGGCCCTTCCTCCTTACAGCTTTTATAATTTCAGCTCTGGCTTCATCCACTGTCAAAATATCTGACGATACATTTTTGCCCTTAGATTTCATTTTTATCATCAGTTCCGTTATTTGAGGTATACCCAAACCCTTCTCCACAAGACCTGCATAATCTTGGAAAATCTCCCGGGGCGTACCCTGGGAAACTATTCTGCCGTGATACATTACTGCCAGTTTATCCACGAGTTTGGCCACATCTTCCATGCTGTGTGAAACGAGAATAACCGTTAATTTTTGTTTCTGCTTCAGGGCTACAATTTCCTCTAAAATCTCGTCTCGCCCTCGGGGGTCAAGGCCTGCCGTAGGTTCATCCAAAATCAGTATCTCGGGTTTCATTGCTAAAACCCCTGCTATGGCAACTCTACGCATCTGGCCGCCGCTTAGTTCAAAGGGGGATTTGTCTTTTACTTTTTCATATGAAAGACCTACAAGCTCCAAGGCTTCTTTAACCCTTCCGGCAATTTCCTCTTCAGTAAGCCCTATGTTTTTAGGCCCAAAGGCCACATCCTGCTCAATGGTTTCTTCAAACAGCTGATGCTCGGGATACTGAAAGACCAGACCAACTCTTTGCCTGATTGATTTGAGCTTTACACCTTTACTGTGGATGTTCTTACCATTAATAAAAATTTCTCCCGATGTGGGTTTTAAAAGCCCGTTCAGATGTTGAATAAGAGTGGATTTGCCTGATCCGGTATGACCTATCAGGCCCCAAAACTCCCCGTCCTTTACTGTCCAATTTATATCTTTTATTGCAATTGATTCAAAAGGTGTATTTGGCATATATACATGTGTTACATTTTTTACATCAATTGACATAGGCAATCCACCATTTCTCCAACTGTTAATATATCACGCTGCACAGGCACATTATCTTTTGCCAGTTGGTAAGCAAGTTCAGTAACTTGAGGCACATCAAGGCCAAGTTTTTTTAGCTTTTCCACCTGACTAAATATCTCATTGGGCCTTCCTTCCATAACTATTTTGCCCTTTTCCATGACCAGCACTCTATCGGCACAAACTGCCTCTTCCATAAAATGGGTGATTAATACAACGGTTTTACCCTCTTTCTTGTTAAGCTTCTTAACTGTAGTTATTACCTCTTTTCTGCCCACCGGATCCAGCATGGCGGTGGGCTCATCGAGGATTATGCAATCCGGTTTCATGGCAAGTATCCCCGCTATAGCTACCCGCTGCTTTTGACCCCCGGATAGAAGATGGGGAGCTTTATCGGCATAGTCGGCAAGTTCAACGGTCTTGAGGGCCTCTTTGACACGATGTCGTATCTCTTCTGGAGGAATTCCCAGGTTTTCCGGTCCAAAAGCCACATCTTCTTGAACAATCGTGGCAACTATCTGGTTATCAGGATTTTGAAATACCATCCCGGCTCTTTGCCTTATTTTCCATATATCATCTTTATTTTTAGTATTAAATCCATCGACGATTATATCACCTTTTGTAGGTATGAAAAGGCCATTGAAAAGTTTTGCCAGTGTTGATTTTCCGGACCCGTTAGGCCCTATAATTGCCACAAATTCACCGGGTTTAATTTTTAAATTAATATTTTTCAGTGCCAGATCACTGCTTGCGGCATACTGATAATGAACATCCAGCGCAGTTATTTCGGCGGCTATTTTCACCGCCCCCTTTACATAGTGATCCTAATGCTTACACCAACTCTAATACCGCTTTTGGTGCAGCATCACCCTGACGTAGACCTACTTTCGTAATGCGGATGTAACCGCCGTTTCGATCTTGATATTTGGGTGCGATTTTTTCAAATAAATTTTTTACGGTGGTCTCGTCTAGCACCTCAGCCAAGACCAGCCTTCTTGCAGCCAAATCATTTTTTTTGGCCAATGTTATCATTTTTTCAGCCATACGACGCACTTCTTTTGCTCGAGTTTCAGTTGTTTCTATTCTGCCGTATTTCAGAAGATCCGTAGTCAAGTTTCTCAGCATCATTTTTCTATGTCCACTCGGCTTGCCCAGTTTCCTCATATTATCGCCTCCTTGCTAATCCTCCGGCTGTTTTAACGATAGATTGAATTCGGCAAGTTTGGTTTCTACTTCCTCTAAAGATTTTTTGCCGAGATTGCGTACTTTCATCATGTCTTCAGCCGATTTTTGAGTCAGTTCATGTATTGTGTTAATTCCCGCCCGCTTTAAGCAATTATATGACCTAACCGATAAGTCCAGCTCTTCAATGGGCATTTCCAGTATTTTTTCGCGATCGTCTTTTTCCTTTTCAACAGGTTCGTCTTCAGTGTGAACTTTTTCAGTCAAGCCTACAAACAGGTTGAAATGTTCTATGAGAATCTTAGCTGCGGCACTTACTGCATCCTCAGGATCTATAGTGCCATTAGTCCAAATCTCCATCATAAGTTTGTCATAGTCAGTTCTCTGCCCTACCCGAGTGTGTTCTACGTTATAGTTGACCTTGTGCACCGGAGTAAAGATGGAGTCGATGGCAATAACCCCAATGGGCTGGTTAGGTTTTTTGTTTCTGTCAGCAGTTACATAGCCTCTACCCTTTTCCAGTGTCAGTTCCATAAACAGCTTTGCATCTTTTTCCAGTGTAGCGATTTTAAGCTCCGGATTCAATATCTCTACATCGGCATCGGTGATAATATCTTTAGCCTTTACCTCACATTCACCCTGAGCTTCAATTCGGAGTAATTTGGGCTCATCACTGTGCATCATCACCGACAACCCTTTGATGCTCATTATGATTTCAGTTGTATCTTCGGTAACTCCCGGAATTGTAGAAAATTCATGCTGAACCCC
>DUNY01000400.1 GCA_012839145.1 Thermoanaerobacterales bacterium | reverse complement strand
GTGCAGGCCGGAGTATTTAAAAATGTTGCAATAGTAGGGGGAGGATCCGTAGCTAAGCTAGGAATGAAATTTGCCGGCAATCTTAAACATAATATGCCAATTACAGAGGACCAGCTAGGTGCCATTGCTATAGTAATAGGTGAAAATGATGGTAAGAGTCCTGTGATACGTCTGGACGCCATAGGTAAGCATGATATCGCTGCTGGCTCGTCAGCTCAAGCTATATACAAAAAATTAATAGTTGAGCCCTTGGAGCGCATCGGAATGGGAATCCTAGACATTGATAAATTTGCCGTAGAGCTGCATAATCCTGATATCACAGAACCAAACGGAAATGGAAATGTTCCACGAAACAATTACCGAACTATTGCAGGGATGGCAGTTTTACGAGGAGAAATGGATAAAAGCAAAATGGACAGCTATGAAGATAAATATGGTATGCCTGGATTTTCACCTACTCAAGGTCATATACCTTCTGCTATTCCTTTTCTTATACATGCTAGGCAGATGATAATGAAAGGTGAAATAAAAAACAGTATGTTTGTGGGTAAAGGAAGCATGTTTTTAGGGAAAATGACTGATCTATCTGATGGAATGTCATTTATTATAGAAAAAAATAATTCGCGCAAAAGCTGAAAGGGGTTTGAAAAAATGATTGAAGTTAACAAGGATAACTTTGAACAGGAAGTAATTAATTCTAATAAGCCAGTTATTGTTGATTTCTGGGGTCCCAGTTGTCAACCTTGTTTAGAATTATTACCGCAGGTTGAAAAACTATCAGAAGCATATAAAGATAAAGTAAAACTGGTAAAAGTCAACAGTGCGGGAAACAGAAGATTATGTATCAAGTTACGTGTTATGGGTTTACCTTCTTTCCTAGCTTTTAAGAATGGGAAAGAAGTAAAAAGAATATCTGGACAAGATTTAACCATAAAAGAAATAGAGGAATTAATTAAATCTATCGCATAAAAAATAGAAAGGATGAATTAAATGCAATTAAAAGGTAAAAAAGTTTTTGTGTTGGGGGAACGTGATGGCGTGCAGGCTCAAGCCATAGCGGAATGCATAAAAGCTACCGGTGCAGAAATTGTTTATATGGATACTCAGTGCTTCGTCTGAACTGCCGCAGGTGCAATGGACCAGGTGGTCCAATCAGAACTTAAAAAAGCAGCTGAGAAATATGGAAAAGAGAATTTAATAGTAGTACTAGGAACGCCGGATGCTGAAAGTGCAGATATTTACGCAGAGACAGTGAGAGCTGGTGATCCTACGTATGCCGGTCCACTGGCAGGAGTACCTCTTAAATTAAATGTATACCATATATTAGAAGATGAGATTAAAGCGGTTATTCCAGAGCATATATACCAGGAACATGTAGGTCTAATGGAGTTATCTTTAGACAAAGAAAGTATATGCCAAGCAATGCGTGAAGGGCGAGAGAAGTATTAAGATCAACAACAACAGTTCGCTATTAGCATACTTTAAGCATTTATATAAAAATCATCCAATAGGGAGCACGAATTGCTACTTTAAAATCTAAGTTTTAATCTTATGCAGCTAAAGCGAGCTATTAATTTTTTCGAATTATGGGAGATGACAGGGGTTGTCACAATGAATAATTATGACGTTATTATCGTCGGGGCAGGACCAGCAGGTTTGACCGCAGCTCTTTTTAATGCTAGAAGTAAGTTAAAGACATTATGTATTGATGAAATAGGTAACGGAGGGCAAGCGGCTATAACTGATCTTATTGAAAATTACCCAGGGTTTCCAGAAGGGATTACTGGTTCTAAGTTAACTATAAAAATGGCTGAACAAGTAGAACGTTTTGGGGCAGAAAAAATAACAGAAAAAGTGCAAAAACTAAAACTTGAAGAAGAATACAGAGTTGTTGTTACAAATCAAAGTAAATACCGTGCTAAGGCTGTAATAATTGCTTCTGGTGCATCTCCTCGCATGTTAGGCTGTCCAGGAGAAATTGACTTTAGAGGTAGGGGTGTCTCATATTGTGCTACTTGTGATGGAGCGTTCTATGAAGGTAGTAACATATTAGTAATTGGAGGTGGTAATGCGGCAGTAGAAGAAGCAGTGTATCTAACAAAATTTGCAGACAAAGTCACACTGGTTCATAGGCGCCAAGAATTGCGTGCAGCGAAAGTTGCTCAGGAAAGAGCTTTTACTAACCCCAAAATTGATATTATATGGGATTCGGTAGTTGAAAAGATATCTGGAAATAGTTCGGTTGAAAAGGTAATTCTTAAAAATGTTAGAAGTGGTGAAAGACGCGAAATGTTTGTTGATGGAGTTTTTGTTTATGCTGGACTTGAACCAAATAGTGCATGGGTAAAGGGTGTAGTTCGGCTAGACGAGAAAGGCAATATATTAACAGACGAAAACATGTGTACAAACATTAAAGGGGTTTACGCTGCCGGTGATGTTAGAAGAAAATTATTGCGTCAAGTTCTAACCGCTGCATCTGATGGGGCTATTGCTGCTTTTCACGCAGAAAGGTATATAGAGAGCCAGTTTTACGGTTCTTAATGTAATCCTTATATTATAAAAGTAAGTGACTCGTGACTTAGTCAAGTAAGACGTAATTGGGTATCCTTATACACAGCAGGAATAAACATATTAATCACAATATTATAAGGCATAAAGCAAGGCTAGCCTGATTAGATATTTTAGTTATATTGGATAAAAAGCGGTAAAAATATGCCAAATATTTAAGAGAATGCGGTTTAAAAGGTATCTGAGAATTATTAATAAATATGTATAAAAACAGATTATAAAAATAAAAGGGGTGTTAAAAGGTGCAACTTACAGATGAAGAGAAAAGAATATTAGACGGTGAACAAGGTTATTTGGCTCAGAAATGCATGCAATTTCTAGTAGCCTACGGAGAAGCGGCCGGGGCAGAAAGGTTGGTAGATATTGATGGGACTGCTGATCTGCATCCCGGCATGAAATCTTCATGGATTCCGGATTATCATATAACAATAGAAGAAATTGAAGAGGCCGCAAAAAGAGGAGAAAAATTTAAAGTACCTACTTTTGCCAACAAACCAATTGCTCCCGGTTTTTTAGTTGACGGTTGGGAAAATTGTGGTACGTGGCCTAATAGTGACCCGGAGTACCATAAAAAATGTATGAGAAATATCCAACCATACATTCAGATGGGTATGATACCCACTTTATCCTGTGACTATTATCTTGTCAGTTCCTATTCACCTACAGTTGGCCAGCATTGTTCCTGGGGAGAAAGTTCTGCTATTCCATGGGCTAATGCTATCCTAGGAGCCAGGACAAACATTGATGGATGTTTTCAGACAGCATATTTGGGAAAGGTTCCTGCTTATGATATGCATCTCAGTGAAAATCGGATAGCTACTATATTAGTTGAAAGTGAAAATGAACTAAAGACAGATATGGAATACGATTTATTTGGCTGGGCAGTAGGAGAAGCTGTTGGACTTGAGGTGCCAGCAATTGTGGGTATTGGTAAGCCGACAACTAGCCAGCTTGTTAAAATGAATTCCTCGTTAAACACTGGTGGCGAAGTGCGAATGTATCATGTTCCTGGGTTAACTCCTGAGGCACCTACACTTGAAGCGGCTTTTAATAATAAAAAAACTAACAAAAGGATAACCATAACGCGCAACGATTTAAAAAGAGTTTATGAGATGCTAAATTACGCTGAAAATGATAACGTTGATTTTATTTTTTTAGGATGCCCTCATTACAATATTCAGGAGGTTCAGAAGGCAGCTCGGTTACTTGAAGGTAAACGATGTAGGACAAATTTATGGGTCATGACCAATCCCTGGACATATAAAATAGCTGAAATGGCCGGATATAAAGCCATTATTGAAAGAGCGGGTGGCAATCTCTTATCGGGTACTTGTGCCGGAGAGATGCGGGGAGAGCTACCGCCAACAGCAGTAATGGCTACTGATGCAGCTAAGCAAAATTATTATATTACTGGTCATGCTCATCCAAAGAAGTTACAAGTATGGTATGGAACTACAGAAGATTGCATTCAAGCAGCAATAACAGGCAAATGGAGAGGGGAATGGAGGTATTAGGAAATGACATCTGACAGAAATAGTATAATTCTAAGAGGACGTAAGGTTATAGGTGGTATAGCTGAGGGAGAAGCCCTAGTATCAAAAAAACCATTAATGGGGTGGGGTAACGTCAACGAGAAGCTAGGCTTCACCACGGAAAGGAATCACCCTCTATATGAGGTTCCTTTTAAGGGCAAAGTTTTAGTGTTTCCTGAGCCCAGAGGTTCTGGAGGCTTTATGGGATATGGGAGAACTAGGGCATTTGGAACGAATCCAGCAGCTTTTATATATAGGAAAGGATGTAACTTGACTGTCTTTGCTGCAATGATAGCTAAAATTCCTACGGTAACGGATTTTGATTTGGATCCATTGGAGGTAATTGAGACAGGTGATTATGTAATTGTAAATGGTGATGAAGGAATAGTGGAAGTAATTAAAAAAAGCTAAATGCTTTATGACGAAATTTCCTGCAATCAATTTTGTAAGAGTCTTGGGATTAAAAAATACTTCCAATTTAGTGAGTATAAACAAAGATTCTATTTCCATTTATCAAAATTGACTAGAATTCTCAAATCCTAAAGGGCTTGATTCTCAGTCCAAATCTGCATACTATAAGGTAAAACTTGCATTCTATGTATTTTTGTTCTTTCATAACTATAATAAAGGACAGGCATGTTTTAGGCTGCTCTGAGAACAGGGTGGCCTTTTTCTATTTTAGTTTACATACTATAAACTTGCTCTAACAATTTGATTTCGGCAGTTTTTTACGACAGCAATCGATCTTTTTTATGATATTGATTTTACCATTAATGGACCAGACCTATGCTATAATAAAATATGATTTGCTAATATATGGGGGTAAACTTTATGGATTTTCACCAACTGGAAACTTTTATAAAAGTAGCTGAACACAAAAGTTTCTCCAGAGCAGCTGAAGCTTTGTTTTTAACTCAACCCACTGTAAGCACACATGTAATAGCCTTGGAGCAAGAATTAGGTGTACAACTTTTTGACAGACAGGGAAAGGAGATTGAGCTCACTCCGGCAGGAATAATAATGCTTAAAATGTCTTTAAAAATATTAGAAGCCAGACAAAATTCCATCTTGGAGTTAAATCGATTTATGGAGAAAATTGAAGGAGATTTAATATTATATTCAAGCTCTATTCCGGCTGTTTACATATTGCCCGGTCTCATAAAAGAATTTAAAGATATCTATCCTAAGTTGGTTTTTAGAATAAAACAAATGGACTCAGGAGAAGTAATAAAAGCCTTATTACAAGATAAGGTGGAAATAGGAATAACCGGCACATGTTCTTGGGGTAAGGAGCTGGAGTATACCCCCTTTTGCAAAGATGAACTTGTCCTTATAGCACCTTATAACTATGATAAGAGTTGGTGTGGGAAAGACCAGGTAAAGTTTGAGGATATTTTAAGGGAAAAGTTCGTGTTAAGGGAGAAAATGTCGGGTACCAGGATTTCATTTGAACGAGCTATAAGCAAGAAAGGCTTTGATACTCAAATAATAAAAGTAGCTGCAGAAATGGGAAGTTCTGAAGCTGTCCTTGAAGCAGTAAAACATGGATTGGGTGTTTCCATAGTTTCCAATAAAATGATCCGGGACTGTATCCCTATGAATACTGTCAAGGCCTACAAAATTCAAGACCTTCAACTCACCCGACATTTTTATCTTGCCTATAAAAAGAACAAAACCCTTTCACCAAATGCTGAAGCATTTAAAAATTTCATTGTAAGATAAATTCTATTTTGTAATCATAACTGTCAACTTTGTTAATCGTAGACATCTTATCCCCTCCTAATAATATTCTAAAATTCATCCTTTACAATTTCGAAAGCACTTAATGCTTTTTTTATATAAAAAAGTTTAATAGGTCTATCTTTTGGTATGGTTATAATATCTTTCAAATCAGGATGGCTATATGTATAATGGCTAGATCCGCCTCTTGGACTTCTTTTTGTAAAACCACCTACTTTGGTTAGCAGCTATCAATGTCTTTAAAGCTTACATCTTTAGGATTATTATTGATTTTCTCATACAGCTTTTTATAATGGGCCATGTATAGTCCTGGTGCTGGGAATAAAATAAATCTATCTGCTAGCAGATTTCTTCTTTT
>DUNY01000047.1 GCA_012839145.1 Thermoanaerobacterales bacterium | reverse complement strand
ATTACCAAGATAAGCTAAGAGAACATGGTATTAGGCAGAGCATGAGTGCTAAAGGAGACTGCTACGATAATTCACCCATGGAGTCCTTCTTTGCTACCCTCAAAAAAGAGCTAATTCATAGAAGACGATTTAAAACCCGGGAACAAGCCAAGATTGCGATTATCAGCTACATAGAAACATGGTATAACCCAAAAAGGATCCATAGTAGCCTTGGAGACATGTCACCCATTGAATTTGAGAGATACTATTTGCTTAGTCAATGGTTAGCCGCCAGTTAATATATACATCACCCTGTGTTACGGAAAAGGAAAATGTGTTTATGAGATATCCTGCGATAAGGGGAGAAAAGAACAGTTTTGCGTGTCCAGTTTGGCTAGACCACTCCACATAATGTTCCGCATGTTCCAGAAGTCTACATACTACATTCATACTATCTCAGATTTTGAGAACACGCTGTTATAAGGAGCCGTACGCCACACGGAGCCAGCCCCCTCAAATCACAGTTTTGAACACATAACAAATATTTCATCTTAGATAAGTTAAACTTAAATTTCCAAGACTCTATAAATGCTTCATACCCACGTATATCCCTTACTTAAAACTTTCTTTACTTCTCTATCAAAATCGGATTCATACAATCTGTCTTCCACTCTGAACTTTTCATATTCTCCCTCTGCCAATTCTTTAGCTACTTTTGCTGAAACCTTGCCTGCGTCTTTTAATATTTCATATTCATTGAATTGCAAAAATGCATCTAATACAAACCCTTTTATAATATATTCACGCAAAGTTTTTGTAGCCCATATTCTAAATTGTGTGGCACGAACAGAGTTTACTCTGTAACCAACAGAGATGATGGCATCGAGATTGTAATAATTCAGCCATCATCTTTTGTGTAAGCCAAACAGTCTCGTCTTGAAAAAATACATCTATTTTAATATCTCCCGTCTTCCGTTGTATAGAGCAGTATTTGGTCTTTTTTAGGAATTAAATCATCAGACATAATAATTCCACCTGGTCTTCATTAATTTTACTCCCCAAGACTCAACCTTTACTCCTATTATTTATTCCAATTTTTCTATTAGGGGAGGGATTAAGGCTTTTAATTCTTTATATTTAATCCACTCCCAAAGCTTTAAAAACAGCATCTTTTGGATCTTGATAGAAGGATATCTGAAATTTTGCAAACAATTCAGGAGGCACTGTACCTATATCCGGTGCTGAAGACATGGGAATCAGAACTTTTTTTGCTCCTGAGTCAAAACATACTTGAAGGACATTTGCCAATTCTTCTACTTTGTTTATAGTTCCACCTATGCTCATAGAACCCAAAATTACCAACTGACTCTGCCCCGGCCGGTTCAAAGCTCCAGAACATAGGGCTATAAATGCTGCTAAGGCCAGTTCTGATGTAAGGCCCACTCCTTGTATATCTTCAATATGCATTAAGTAATCTTTTTTTGATGTACTTATTTTTCCACTTATACTTTTGCTATTTGCTCGAAAGTATCTAAAAGCTGTTTCGATAGCTTCCTTTGCTTCCCTATCTGAACCAAGCCCGGTTTTTTCAAACTTGCCGGTGCCATTCACTACCTCAGTTTCTATCTTATATACTCCAATCATCCCTGACTTACCCCGACCAACAGTATATAGATGTCCCGGTTTGTTCAAGCCTTCAGGGATTATCTTACCTCCACCCTGTTCCGGCACTGATACGAATTTTTCTTCTATAGTTTCAATATCTATGTATGAAAAATGAACATCGTAAAACTCCATACCACCTATTTTTTTAAGCTGCTCTTTTACTCTTCTCCGACCTACCAAAGCATATCTTAGCACTTCTTCTACATCTTCTTTTAAAAAGTCCCCATCTGGATAAATCAGCTTGAGAAGACCTGATACAGTCTTCCTTATAGCAATTACATCCCGTTGATTTAAATTATTGCCCAGCTTGAAGTATTTATCAAAAGCGTCAGTATAAGATCTTTTCCTCATCTCTCGCATAAATTCTGATAAATAATCAGTAATAAATCCATACTCATCTGTGAAATACTCGGGCCTCATCTTAGGAATTTCCCACCCAGGAAGATAGTAGTGCATACGGTCAAAAAAGGCTGTATCATTAGCCATACCTTCAGGAAATGGTTCAAATAAATGAGAAGTTTTCAAAAGCACATCAACACTTTGGTTTATATTCCCAACAAATACCATTGATGCGTTTGCATTTTTTTCTTCCTTACCTCTAGCAAAGGACCCTGATGCCATAAAATCCTTCATTATCTGAATCCCATCCTGGTCCTTGAATTTAATTCCGGCCACTTCATCAAAGGCAACACAATCCCACAACCCCACCAGACCTATTTGGCGTGATGCCATATTATAAAATAAATTCGCTACTGTAGTTTGCCCTCCGGACACTAGTATAGAATTAGGTGAGATTTCCTTATACAGATGGGATTTCCCTGTTCCCCTAGGCCCCAGCTCACAAAGATTATAGTTGTTTTCCACAAGTGGTACCATTCGCTCAAGAACATGCCACTTGACTTGTTGTTCCAACTGAGTCGGTTCCATACCGACAGAACGCATAAGAACATCTATCCACTCATTTTTCGAAAAACGTTTCCGACCTTCAAAAACCTCCTCAACATCCATATGTGGCATCTGAATTGGTGTGAGAGAATCAATATTAAAAGGACTTGCAATCTTGACTTCTTCATCATAGAAATAACTCATCTTGACAATACACCAGATACCACCAGCAAGAAGTTTGTCAAATTCCCGAACATATTTGGGGGAAATCTCAATACCTTTTATGCCCAAGTTAGAAAACTCCGCTTGGTATATATCCAGCTTTTCATTGAGCTTAACTGTTATCATGTCAATTACTGTAAACCTGCCAAGTTCCCGTATCTTTGACTTGACTTTTTCCGCTTCATCAGGTCTTACAAAGTTTTCCGCCAGAATGTTCTTTACCGCTTCCACACCGTCATTTATACTATCTTCATCATCAGTAGCACAATACATCCCCAATAAGTATTCAAGGACATAAACAGGCACATTGGCCCCTTCTTTGATTTTTTTGGTCAGGTCTTTTCTTACAACTCTTCCGGGAAAATACTTGTTTAATTTTTTGCTAAGCTCATCCATTCGGCTCTCCTCACTTTAAAAACCAAAATCATTCATAAATGCAATATCAATAATAAATGAAATCTTATCATATATCTTTTCTACTGTTTCCTCTTCATCCTCTAGTACCAGATAAAACTTATTGTTTTTATCATATTTCATACTCTTAAGCACAAATTTCTCCCTAAAGGTCCTATCTTCAGGGTTATCTGAATTACTATCGGCAATTATTACATTCTCATTTGATACTCGGTTTCCCTCTTCATCGGCAAGATAAACTGCAAGTCTTCGCGGCACCGTCTTATCTTGGATTTTATCAACTTGGAAAAATTCAAGATAGGTAATACTATTTGTTATCTTCCTGGATATACTGGTAAGCTTTACATCAACCTTTTTGACCTCTTTTGCAGTTTTTCCTCTCTCATTTTTAAATTTAATAACAGGTATAACTACTTCCTGAAGTGCCGCACCACCATGAACATAATTAGCTCCTCCACCCTGGACTTTGAACCTACTCACACCCCGTGGAACTATACATTTTAGCTTCGAATCTTGAATAATGTGATTCATATTAAAAGTAAGGGTTCCGTTAAAATCTGCATCTTTATCAGTAAGAATAAAACGTCGGTTTTGAAAGGAATCCTCTAAAGATTCCTTAGAAACCTTATCACTTTCTCTAATAGCTCCCCGTTTATATATAAAACCATGGTCAGCAACGATATATATATAAGTTGCCGAAACATTATTTATCAAATTGTTAATTAGGGTTTTCAACTCACCAAAGGTATCTTCAACAGCATTGAAAACCTCATTTTCCGTGAGAAAGTTATCCCCCCTGGCATCAATACTGTTATGATATATATATACCACCTTCTTGCCACCGAAAAGTTTCCTAAAGTCATCCCTTTTCATATCACTAAGCAGTTCGTATCCAACAGCAATACTATCCTCTTGTGAATTTTGGAGAATCTTATTTCGGTTCTCTATTCCATCAGAATTTACTCCATCAACAATTACCTGAAATTTATCATTTATTTTGATTTCATCATGTGGAAGTAAAGCAGCCATACCCAGACCAGTATAGGATGGGAGCACACCAAACATGGGAGTAATTTTTGTTGAGCCTCTCCTCTCAGTATTCAATTCTTCTTCTAATTCTTTGGCTGCCTCATATCTTAAGCCATCAGAAATAATGACAAATACTCGCTCATCCTTGTCCTCATGAGGTTTTACATAATTTACATAGAAATCCTTCTGCAAATCCAAAGGGGTAATTTGCCAGTTTTGCTCTAAGGCTGCCAAACTGTCACTCCATTTTATCGACAATTGGTTTAAATATCCGTTTACATAGGTATTTTCTATCTTTTCCTTTAATTCCAAAAGGGGTTCCTTATTGGATACTTTATCAAAGGAATTGATGAATTTTCTATAAGCTGTATCCATAATATAATACTGTTTTACATATTTATGGAAAAGGTCATACGGCTTATGTTCTTTTATATCATCCTTTACCGTTTCCCAAGATTCAAGCATGATTAAAGCCCAGTAAATACTGTTATAGTCATTTTCATACTTTTTGTACCAGTGTTTTGTTCTCCGCTGCAAAATAATATCCTTATATCTTTCAAACTCACCTACATCAGACATTAGATTTTCTGTTAGCTTATATAAGATGGTCTCATCAAAAATCTTAAAAATATCACTTACAACATAATTATCAATATGCCATTTATCTATATAATCTTTCAGATTTAATTGTTTTTCTACTTTTATAGAGAGCATATCAAAATAATCCATGACCTTAGCATTGTTCATGAAGTTACTGAGAAACACAAAACAGTCTGCCCTTTTGGGAGAAATAAATTTTCCCCAGTGAGTTGGTATTTTCTCTTCAAGGGTATAATACAAACCGGTTATCAAGAAAAAGGCACTAAGATGTTCAATAGTTTTTTCTTCTAAAATATATCCATAGTATTTTTCCATGAGTGACCAAAAAACATTGATATCCCCAAACTTATCTATTTCCGTGAAATATGTATTGTCATCCTGAGCATACTCTATCAAAAGAGCCTTTATTACCTTTTCAAAGTCAGGAAAGGGAAGTTTGCATAGTGCAGATAATATGGATATATGGACAGATTCTTCGGTATGATATTCTGT
>DUNY01000270.1 GCA_012839145.1 Thermoanaerobacterales bacterium | reverse complement strand
TTATTAGTTGTGCTTGAGTTACTCCTTAACAGCTGTCATGTCAAATTTAACAACTTCATTAGCCGGCAATTCATTTACAGCCATGCATATTCTAGCAGGTCTATGGTCGCCCATGAACTCTGCGTAAACTGCATTCATTTTTTCATAATTTGAGATATCTAGTAAATACACACACACTTTTGCAACATCCTTTAGTGTAAACCCATCTGCCTCAAGGACTTTTTTGCAGTTCTCAAGAGCCCGCCTAGTTTGCTGTTCAACATCCATTGAAGCTACTTTACCATCGGATTCTAGACCACCAAGACCTGAAACAAAAGCCATGTTTCCGGCAGAAACACCTGAAGAATAAGGCCCAATGGGTTTGTACACATCTTTCGCGCTAATAAATTTCACGTGGGATTCCTCCGTTTAAAACATTTTTTTTAGAATATTTTTTTCTGCTCTACGAAATCTTCATATGTCTCAAGTTCAGCCGGGCTTGCATCAAAACCAAGCTCGTTCCATTTCTCTGCGATCTTATCGTATGTTTCTTTTCTCATCCTTGTGCGTTTTGCAAACTGGTGTAAATATTTATGTTCACGGCATGCATTTATTAATGCTTTTGAACCGTAAGGTCTTTTGTCAGCCGGATTTTGGGTTGGATCTAGCCATGTAGACAAAGTATTTCTTAATATGTCAATGTCATCAACTGGGTTACATCTGGTAGACATTGCCCATAAAACTTGGTTTATATCATATGGATTGACATCTTCTTCTACGGCAACAACCCATTTTGTATAATATGCGCCTGCCGCAACCTGGGAAGCTATTGAGAGCACCTGTGAAACGTGGCCGGCATACTTTTGTTCCATAGATACAACTATCATGCCATAAGAAGCTGCTGCTGCCGGATAGCAATATACTCCCTTAATTCCCGGAATACCTATTTTTTCTAGATCATTCATTATTAATGCAGATTTGATTATGCTTACCATTAAAGCATGTTCACATGCTGGATATTCTGCCATTAAGGCACATGTTACTATAGGATTGTTTCTAAATCTTATAGCTTTTACATCTATAACTGGTGTTTCTGCCTGGGGCCTTCCGTAATAACCGGTGAATTCTCCGAAGCCACCTTCAGGCATGTAGTTGTGAGGCCTTAAAACACCTTCAATCACTATTTCAGCTCTGGCAGGTACTAGCAAATCTGTTGCAATACCTTTGACAACTTCAATCGGTTCACCTTTTATCCCGCCGGCAAATTCGTACTCGGAAACATTCTTGGCAAATTCCCAGCCGGATGTGATGAACATTGCAGGATCCATGCCAATAACTGCAGCTATTTCGCAAGGTTCATTTCGTTTCCACCAACCCTCGTAATGAATTCTTGCATCCTTTCCAGGAGAGGCATAAAATCCCAACTGGTTTTTGTTTTGAACCATTAATCTGAAAGTCCCTACATTTAGAAGAGAATCTTCGGGGCTCTTGGTAATTATAGCGTCAGCTGTTCCTAAATAATTTCCTCCATCAAGTGGCCAGAACTTAGGTGCAGGAAAACGTGTTAAATCGATTTCGTCTCCTGTCATGACATTTTCATTAATCGGTGCATCTTTTTGATCGATTTCTAGTGGTTTTATTCTGTTATCTATTCTTTTTCTTGCAGCTTCAACATAGTCTTTGATTTTTAAATCAGTCGGTAAACCCATTGCCAAGGCTAACCTGTTTACGCTTGGACCTAGGATATTAATCAAAGCTCTAGACTGTTGATCATAACCTTTTATGTTTTCGAATAAAAGGGCCGGTGCTTTTTCCTTCAATGTTTTACATGCCATGTAGGCAATTCCGGTTAATTCTTCTTCGGGATTCACCTGTTGTGATACTTTCTTTAATTCGCCGATTTCTTCCACTTGTTGCAACCAATCTCTTAAATCTTTGTACATAATACACCTCACAATGTTTTTATTTGACCTGCTATTTTAGCAGAAAATCTTTTATCGATTAATTAATATAGATAAATATTAATTTACTTCTGCTGTATCGACATATTTTTCTTTGGAGATCTTATTTATGCTTCGTTTGTTCAAAATTACCAGGATGGCCACAAGGATCAATCCCGGAATAATAGTTTTTACAGATGGAGCAACCAATAGTAACGCAGCAGCAAATGCAATTAACCTTTCATACCATGTAAGTGGGCACATTAGGTAGCCTTCTCCCGCGACAGCTATTAGGATTACGCCTATGATAGCAGTTACTGAAGCTACAGTTATTTCAAATAATGACCCTTTAAATAAAAGGGCGGGGCCGTAAGCAAACATAAAGGGCACTATATAGGCAGGTAAGCCTATTCGAAATGCAATCCATCCCGTATCCCATACACTTGATTTCGCAATTGCGGCAGCAGTATAAGAAGTCAAGGCTACAGGTGGAGTTATGAGTGATAAACAGGCAAAATAAAAGGCAAACATGTGCGCAGCTGGGACATCCAGCCCTAGTTGCACCAAAGCAGGAATTACAGTGGAAGCTTGAATGATGTATGCCGGTGTTGTAGGCATGCCCATACCCAAAACTATTCCCAAGACCATTCCTAGAACCAATACAGGTAAAAGATTACCACCGGCTAAAAATAACAGGGCTGCACCAAGTCGCTGTCCCAAAGCAGTCACTTCAATTACGCCAACAATCATGCCGGCAGCTGCCGTTGCCAGTATTACAAT
>DUNY01000438.1 GCA_012839145.1 Thermoanaerobacterales bacterium | reverse complement strand
TCTCAGATGATAAGCGGTAAAGTTGAAGTAGATGTAATGGGGCCGCTGGGATTGGTCCATATAGTGGGTGAAGCTGCCAAGATAGGCGCCTATCAACTGCTATATATAGCAGCAATTATAAGTATTAACCTAGGATTATTCAATCTTTTTCCCATTCCGGCCTTAGATGGGGGTAGAGGAGTTTTTTTGGCTTTAGAACTTTTAAGAGGCAAACCCATTGAACCGGAAAAAGAAGGCTTAATTCATTTCATTGGATTTGCCTTGTTAATGTTTTTGATGGTAATAGTATTGTTTAAAGACATAAAAGAACTTGATTTAATAAAACGATTTTGGCCTAATATGTAAGCAAAAAGTCAACGCACCAAAAGATAACATTATTTTCACGATTAGAGGGAGGAGCTGTGTTGGATTATTGTTTAAGAGAGAGACGTAAGTCAAAGAAAGTCATGGTAGGCGATGTAGGTATCGGTGGAGATAGCCCTATCAGCGTTCAGTCCATGACTAATACAAAAACATATGATATCGAAAGTACTGTAAAACAAATACACACGTTGGAAGAAGCAGGCTGTGACATTATCCGAGTGGCAGTACCGGACATGGAAAGTGCATATGCAATATCTAATATAAAAAGTAAAATTAATATACCATTGGTTGCGGATGTACATTTTGATTTTCGTTTAGCAATTGAATCCATAAAACAGGGTGCAGATGCTCTCAGAATTAATCCTGGCAATATCGGAGATGTTGATAAAATACGAAAGATCGTTGAAATGGCAAAATCTTATCAAACACCCATAAGAATAGGAGTTAATTCAGGTTCTTTGGAAAAAGACTTGCTAGAAAAGTATGGTAAACCAACTCCTGAAGCTATGGTAGACAGTGCTCTGCGACATGTGGAGATATTTGAGGATTTAAACTTTACGGATATAGTTATTTCCCTTAAGTCTTCCGATGTTATATCTAGTATATATTCGTATAAAATGATGGCTCTAAAAGCAGACTATCCTTTACATTTGGGGATAACGGAAGCTGGAACGCTGCTTAAAGGTACGATAAAATCATCGGTGGGTTTAGGAATCCTCTTGTACGAGGGAATAGGCGATACTATTCGAGTATCTTTAACCGGCAAGCCTCTGGATGAAGTAAAAGTAGGTTTTGAGATCTTAAAAAGTTTAGATTTAAGGAAAGGCGGTATAAACCTAATTTCTTGTCCCACCTGTGGAAGGACAGAGATTAATTTAATTAATATAGCTAAAGAGATTGAAGAAAAACTTGAACACATAAAAAAGCCATTGAAAGTAGCTGTTATGGGATGTATAGTAAATGGTCCCGGTGAAGCAAGAGAAGCAGATATAGGTATTGCAGGCGGTGATAAAAGGGTTGCAATATTTAAGAAAGGTGAGATAATAAAGACTGTACCTGAGGAAAATGCTGTTTCTGAGCTAATTAGAGAGATTAAAAAAATGTTAAATGATTAAAAAGCTATGTATCATAGTTCGAAAGGAGCAATATTATGGAAACTGATTTTGTAAAGGAAATTACACCGAAAACCGAGGATTTTTCTCAATGGTATGTTGATGTTATACTTAAATCTGAACTTGCGGACTATTCACCTGTTAGAGGTTGTATGGTCATAAGACCATATGGCTATACACTGTGGGAAAATATGCAGCAGCTACTTGATGGTAGGTTTAAAGCTACTGGTCATAAAAACGCTTATTTTCCACTTTTCATTCCCGAATCACTCCTTCAAAAAGAAGCGGAACACGTAGAAGGCTTTGCCCCGGAGGTAGCATGGGTTACCCACGGGGGTGAGGAGGAATTAGCTGAACGTTTAGCAGTCAGACCCACTTCCGAAACTATAATATGTAACATGTATTCCAAATGGATAAAATCATGGCGGGACTTGCCTGTTCTTATAAATCAATGGTGTAATGTAGTTAGATGGGAAAAAAGTACAAAACCATTTTTGCGTACCGCTGAATTTTTATGGCAAGAGGGGCATACGGCTCATCGAACTGCAGAAGATGCTGAAGAAGAAACTTTAAAGATGCTTGAAGTATACAGAGATTTTGTAGAGACAGATTTATCATTGCCCGTTATAAAGGGAAGAAAATCCGACAATGAAAAATTTGCCGGTGCATCAAAGACATATACTATTGAAGCGCTGATGAGTGACGGAAGGGCACTTCAGGCGGGGACGTCTCATAATTTAGGTCAGCACTTTTCCAAAGCTTATGATATCACTTACCTGGATCAGGACGGCAAACTTAAACATGTATGGCAAACATCGTGGGGAGTTACAACTCGCTTAATTGGCGCCATTGTCATGGTGCATGGAGATGACAGGGGCCTGAAACTTCCTCCCAATATTGCTCCTATACAAGCGGTAATTGTACCCATTTACGGCAAACAAACAGAAATGGTGTCAGAGAAAGTGAACGAAATATATTCCGAGCTCAAAGATAAGGTTCGGATTGAGCTTGATAATCGTGATGAATATACACCTGGATGGAAATTTAACGAATGGGAGATGAAAGGTGTTCCTATTCGTATTGAGGTGGGTCCCCGGGATATTCAAAAACAACAGGTTATTCTTGTAAGAAGAGATACAGGAGAAAAATTCGCTGTCAGTGAAATAGAATTGCTTCCCCGATTGAAGACATTATTAAGTGAAATACAAGAAAACATGTTCCATCACGCAAAAAAATTTTTGGAGGATAATATTAGGGAAGTGGACAATTTTGAAGAGTTTAAACAAGTAATAGACGAGAAAAGAGGCTTTATAAAAGCCCATTGGTGTGGGAATATTGAATGTGAAAAGCAGGTGAAAGAACAAACCGGTGCAACACTTAGATGTATTCCCTTTTCCGAAGAATCTGTTTCCGGAAGATGTATAGCATGTAACAAGGAATCTGATACGGTGGCTTATTTTGCAAAATCCTATTAAACAACTAACATTTAACACGCATAATGAAATTTTTAATTTGTTAACTTAAATAATCATATAAACAAATGAAAAGCGGATATGATAAGAAATACCATTTTCCCCTCATTTCTTATGTGGACAGCTAACAAAATACAAGGATATCGTTGAAATTCACTTAAAACTATGCTAAATTTTAATTGGTCAAATAAATTATAGAGGGTGGTATTGTGACCTTGAAAATAACTGCAATAATACCCGCTTATGATGAAGAAAAAACTATAGGAAATGTTTTAAAACCATTGTCAGCTATCAGCTTAATAGATGAGATTATAGTTATTAGTGATGGCTCTCACGATAATACCGCAAAAATTGCTAGAAATTATAAAGCACGGGTAATTGAGCTCGAAAGAAATCAAGGAAAAACAAATGCCGTCTTAACCGGTGTAAAAAATACTGATGCTGACATAATTCTTATGTTAGATGCAGATTTAATAGGGCTAAGTTATGAGCATATAATGAATCTTTTGCAGCCTATTCTCGATAAAAAAGCTGATATGACCATAGGAATCTTTAAATCAGGCAGGGGAGCGACAGATTTAGCTCAAAAGATCGCACCTTTTCTGTCAGGTCAGAGAGTTATTTCAAAATCTGTTTTTACCAAGCTTGAAAAATACAAAGTAAAAGACTATGGGATTGAAATGGCCCTTACCTTGATGGCTGAAAAGGAAAAAATCAGTGTTCAAGAAATTTACCTGCCGGATTTGACCCATGTGATGAAAGAAGAGAAAAGAGGATTATTACTAGGATTTTTATCGCGATTAAAGATGTATTGGGATGTTTTATTTAGTGCTATAAAATTCAAATTTAATTAAGTAGAACCTTAATTTTCCATGTCGTAAGAGGGATAGATATAAATGAGAAATATTAAACAGATATTGAAAGAAAAAGACTTGAAACTGTTTAGTGCTGAAGAAAAAAAAACTATAGAAAATGTCATAGTAGAAAATATCAATGTTTCAAGGCAGGAAAAAAGCTTAGATGTTTTCCTGCTGTCAGAAGATGTATTATCAAAACAAACATTGAATAGATTAAAGAAAATAATTTCCTGCTATTTGCCACAGACTATTAGTATTTCTATTCACTGGGACAAATTAGATGGTGCAGATAAAGGCCGAAGGCTTGTTACAAAAGCCTGGAAAGGCCTTTTAAAATGCCTTTTTGCCAAATTACCGGCGTCAAGAATATGGATGGCAAACAGCCGCTGGGAATTACATAACGAGCTTTTGAATATATACCTGGAGCCAAGCGGGATAGAGTTTTTAAAGGAACGCGGAGTTTGTTCTATCATAGAAAACTATTTTATAAAATTGGGCTATCCAATAAAAGTTATTTTCAAAGAAAAGATTGAGAAAGAAATCTATGATATATGTGAAGAGGAAAGAGAAATAATAGAATCCATACTTAAGGAAAACGAGTTTCAAAATGCCAAGACAGCTATTAATACTTCATCTCCGAACATAATAGGGAATATAATTACAGACAGCCCGGTTTCTATAGGTAATTCTACTAAGGAGAACAGAGATATTATTTATGCAGGAGAGATATTTAATATTGAAAAACGTGAGTTAAAGAATAAAACGATGATGATTACATTTGGCTTGACGGATTATACAGGATCCGTTGCCGTAAAAATATTCCTTTCCGGTGAAAAAAAATCACTGATACATAGATTTAAAGAAGGTATTTGGCTAAAGGTTCGTGGTAAAATAGAAAAAAACAGATATACTCAGGAATACGAAATGATACCTTTTGATGTAAATATTCAC
>DUNY01000428.1 GCA_012839145.1 Thermoanaerobacterales bacterium | reverse complement strand
TTATACACTTATTGAACATACAGACAACTTCTGTTATTATTAAATTTAATAGCAGGAGGTGTTTTTTATTGTGGCAAGGAAACCGAGGGTAGAATATAAAGGTGCTGTATATCATGTAATTCATCGAGGAAATAACAGAGAATATATTTTTGAAGATGCAGCAGATAAGAGGTACTTATTAAGCAGTATAGTCGATATAAAAGATCCTATGGGTCTTTCGTTGATGGGTTATGTCATCATGAGTAACCACTATCATTTATTAGTAAAGACAGAAAAAAGAGCACTGAGCTTTGTGATGCAAAAGCTTAACAACAATTATGCTCGCTATTATAATAAAAAAATTGGACGGAGTGGTCATGTATTTGGGGACAGGTATAAATCAACACTTATAACTGACAATAACTACCTCTTTTCAGTTTTGCGATATATACACCTCAATCCTGTTAAGGCTGAGATGACAGAAAACAGCTATGATTATAAATGGAGCAGTGATATGCATTATCGAAGAAATAACAACCGATTTGTGGATATAGACTTTGTGCTTGATATAATATCTAAAAATCGGAAACAAGCTATCAAACAATATATAGAATTAATGGGAAACGAAGAAACATTGTCAAAAATGGACTTTGTAGTTAATGAAGTAATAGAAAATAAAGATACTGACGGAAAACCGGAACCAGAAAAAATCAGAACAACAAACTTAGATGAAATATTATGGTCAACAGGAGTAGGGAAAGAGGACTTTGATTTAATTAAGAATTGTTCCAGGAAAAGAAATCTTACACCCTATAAACTTGAATATATAAAGCTTGCACAAGGGGAAGGATATACTTTAGAGCAAATTGCCAATAACATCAACAGTACTTCATCAGCTATTGCCAATCTGTTGTTAAGGAACAGTTGATAAGATAGAACTGCATAGTGCCAGGCACTTTATAGGATAACCCCCGGCGTACCTTTAGGGCGGTTAAGCTCTTGAGGGGCTGGGGGTATTTATGAATGATACCCAGTTGACTGGTGGCTAATTTCGGTTAAATGGCAAACTGGACGGCGAATGTTCCCTTTATTTATGATAAAATACTTACGGGGCGATACACCATGCCAGAGGGGAAAACTTATTTATTAAAGTGCATTGAATGCGGAGCAGATTTCCTTACAGAAGGGGAAAAGGGCTACTATAAGAGTAAGTGGCTATCTATGCCTAAACGGTGCAAACCCTGCCGGGACAAAAGAAAGTTCCGATTAGAGCAGGAAAGGGAAGAAAAGGAACTGAAGGGATTTCTATTAACCTTGCCTTTTAAACAGACAGAAATGACTGAAATCCCCTTGGCAGATCCTGATACCACTCTATTTGTCATAGGTAATGGGTTTGATATAATGCATGGCGTTCCATCAAGTTACTATAATTTCCGGGATACTATAGGGAAAAATAACATATTAAGATTTACATTGGAGACCTACATTTTAATATACAAGTCAGATTTTGTCATAATCTGATATAATACTTTTAAGGTACTAAGGTTTTGTATTGGGGGGACAAAACATGGGGAAGGTAAAACTATCGATAGATGGGCAGATAGATTATATGAAAAATAAAAGTGGCATACAGTTTAATATCATTAATGAGGAAGAAGCAAAAGACTTTTTAACAAATAATACTTACTACTTCAAGATAAAATCCTATGCAAAAAACTATGAGAAGTACATTGAAGGGGATAACACCGGCAAATACATTAATTTGGAGTTTGCATATCTCAAGGAGATGTCAACCCTAGATATGTATTTCAGAAGGGTTATAATGAAGCTGAGCCTGGATACTGAGCATTTCCTAAAGACGCAATTACTCAGGGATTTTGCATCTAACGACGAAGGAGATGGGTACAGTATTATAGATGAACTCTTTTCAACGTATGATTATATTGAGGGCAATATAACGAAAAAGGAAAGGAACTCAGCGTGCTCCGATTTGATAATAAAATATAAGGGAAACTTTGCAATTTGGAATATAGT
>DUNY01000353.1 GCA_012839145.1 Thermoanaerobacterales bacterium | reverse complement strand
GCTGCGATAATCAATACTCTGGCGGTCCTTTCCGTCTCAGTTTCTCCCATACGGCGAAATTTTCCTTTGTCCATTAAAAAATACAGCAGTTCTTGACCTTCGGGAGGTAGGCGATGGACTTCATCTAAAAACAGTATGCCACCGTCAGCTTTTTCCACAAGCCCCTCTTTTGGTGTGGCAGCACCGGTATAAGCTCCCTTTACATGCCCAAAGAGTTGTGATAGCAATAGCTGTGGATTTTCCGCATAATCCGCGCAGTTGAAAATAATAAAAGGTGCGCCATCGGGAAGTGATCCGATTTCAAGGGCATAATCGTACATGGCTTCAGCCAGATTACTTTTTCCCACCCCGGTAGGACCTAAAATAAGAGTATGAAGGCCATGAGGAGGATATAGTATTGCGGCCTTTGCTTGTTGAATCTGAGGTTTTAAACTTCCATCAAAACCGATAATCCTTTTAAATGCCGACAATTCAGTGGAATGTTTCGGTAAATTTGCTATGTTAGTATCCGTTTCAAGCTTAATATCATCTAAAGGTTCATTACTACTTTTTCTTATTGTTGTATCGACCATTTTCTCTTTCATATCTTTGGTCATTTGAGATATTAGATATCTTGATACATCAAAGCCTCGTTCTTTAATAGCTCTTGTTAGTTGTCGGTTTGACATTTCCGGATTATTTAACATGACTTCCCTAATTTCTTTAATTAAATACGGTTTGCGTCTCTCTCTCGAATCCGGAATGTTTAATTCACCTCTTAAAACAGTAACTGCATCTCTTCGCAAATCTAGCAATTCGGCTAATTGTTCATCGGTATAAGGGTTTTTCTTGTTTTCTGTTTCAATCAGCTTTTTAAGACGACCTTTCATAACTTCACCCCTCTCTCATAATTTACGCAACATTTATGCCACAGTTATGGAAGATTTTGTGGTTACTGGCTTTTTGCAATCTTTTAACTATTTTGCTTTATTTATTCAACAATATATACCACATTTCCTTCCGCTGAATCTATACTTTTAAATATAAGAAGACCTTACATATATCCTATAAAATGTAAGGTCAAGGCTGGAATTCAAAATTATGGGCATTTTGAGGTGATAATTAGTATGTAGCTTGTACATAATATGTCTTCTTAAAATATATCAAGAGTAATTTGCAGACAAACAAAAATCTATTTTCTTATATTGCCAAATATATTATTGTTTGTATAGGGTTATATGACTTTGCATGAAATCATTCATTTTTCAAACTATCTATTATCCCCTGTGGCATGAATTGCGTCTGGCCCATTGCCAATAAGTGATAGTAAAGGAAAGCCACTTCTTCTACATACATGAGGTTAAGTAAGGCTTTTTCCAGGCTGTCGCCCACTGCCAGCACACCGTGATATTTTAACAGACACACATCGGAGTCTTTTAATGGGTAAGCTATACTCCTTGCCAGTTCTTCACTGCCCGGTGAAGCGTATTCTGCTACTTTAACCGGAATGGCCCCGTAATGGACCGCCTCTACCGTTACCGGCAGTATCTCTTTTCCCATACAAGCGAAGAGAGTTGCTTATCGGGAATGGGAATGGGCTACCCCCATAGCTTTGGGTTTTAATAGGTACGCATTGATATGCATAGAAACCTCTATAGATGGTTTACAGACAGCATCAACAATATTTCCCTCCAAATCTACCACCGCTATCATATCATCAGTAAGTTCTTCTCGGGATATACCTGAAGGCGTAATATAAACTAGACCTTTATATCTGTCGATAATACTGAAATTACCGGATTTGTATTGGCATAAACCAGACTGTTCAGCCTTCTTTGCTGTACGAACCACTTCTTGTTTAATTTTGTTGCTTTCCAATTTTCCACCTCTCTTAGTCGGGATTTTCGTTATCCATACTACGCTGTCTTTCTAAGCGAACCGAAGGATCTTAAGATCCTTCGGTTCGCTT
>DUNY01000096.1 GCA_012839145.1 Thermoanaerobacterales bacterium | reverse complement strand
TAATATATCATCAATTATGATTTCTAAAGTTACGGTGTCTAGCTTTGATATTCTTGTCTTAAATTCATCCGGTAGCATTCCGAATTTTTTAGTTAATAATTTTATCACAGCCTTCACCAGCGCCTCTGCTCTTCCTTTTTCTATTCCTTCTGCCCTAAGCTGTTCAGCTAAAGTCATGACAACCTCACTCCCTTCTGGAATGGAAAATGGTCATTAATCTGTTTAATACGGCTAATTATTTCATTACTAAATGTTTTATGTTCAAATAATCTCATTCTGCAATATCTTTTTCAGTGTTTCATGTCTCCATTTTGCCTTTCCTGCCACTGTCGGTAAAAGTTAATGTTATTTTATTAGTTCATTAATTCTATTCTTTATCTCATTTATAACATCATCATTCACTTCGCCAAATTTCTTAATAACAATATTTTGGGCTAAAGTATAAATCTTATCTACTCTTATGCATGAATCTACTTTTAAATTTCCTTCCACCAAATCACTATTCGTAATAAATACACTATAGTCCTTTGATGTAAGATTTGAAGTAATAGCAACAACTATTATATCATCTGTTTTAGAATTATAATCATCATTTGATAGCACAAGAACAGGTCTCTTTTTACTGGATGTCAAATCTGTAAATGGTATTGGAATTAGTAAGATATCTCCTTGCTTATACATTATTCCATACCTCATCATCTATGTCATTATCCCAAAAATCTATACTGCTTTTACTTGCCTCTTCGAGCTCTTTAAACATATCTCTCTCGTTTTTTATTCTTAAATAGCCTATAAAATCTATTACTTCATGTATTTGATTTTCTGGAATTTCATCTATAAGTTTTAATAATACTTGTTTAGCAGTGTTCATTCTATCACTACCTTTCAAATAATGTAGTATATTCATTATATCATACCGAAGCCGTTGGCTTCAATCAAATGAGTGATCCTTAAGGGCAAACAAATCAAGGACTATTCTCCTAAGGAAAGATATCGTTTTACTGCATCAGCCAATGTAGGTGTCTTTTTTACTGAATTTGCCAGAGCTAACACCCTTTCTTTTACCTGTGGATGTATTTCTCCAGCCGATACACCTTCATAAGTCATACCTGTAATTAAGCCTATCATGTCTACCCTTATTGTTCTATGGCTTGAGCAGCTTCACCAACTTCTTCAGGTGTTCTTGCCGGTATTCCCAGAAGATGCTTATCGTCAGGATGGGCTATGTATGCATCCACTAATAGACCGGATTTGTGAGCCTTTGTAACCCATTCTTCAAGGTCCTCTAAGGTGGTCTTATGTGTATAAAGACCATCAGCTCCTGCTCGAGCTATATTATAAAAATCTTCATCTTCAAGAATAATAGGTTGCTTTTCAGTAAATCCTCCTGGAACTCCAACTGTAATGAAAATTTCCTCTCCTACAGCACTTCTAACACCGGATATGACCTTTAACATTTCGTCTAAAGAAAGTCTATGCCTTACAGCCTCAGCCGCATGCATGTCTTTGGCTCCATATAATCCCCGGGCTAATACCACTGCCGGATGGTTTGGCTCAAGAAGTCTAGCTCTAGCCGCCACCGCCGCTCGGGCCATTCTCGCATCATCACCCGTTAAACCGGTACTAAGGAGGGTTGTCCCTCCATGTATATCTACAGCATTCCATACTTTTTGAAGAGCACCAGAAAGTTGTTGAAAAGCAAAAAATGACAAGCGAAACGTCCCCTTGACATACAGATTCCCAAATGGGCTAATCTCCTCTTTCATTATGCCATTTGTGATGCTATTCTACATATTTCTATACTTTAACTAATTGTCCTCCTTTTTGCGGGTCAAGGGCTCTTTTTATTTTTCGCATCAACCGATCATTAAATTAGAAATAAGCACGTAAGGAGTCCCCCAACTACGTACAGCGGTATCACTGTTCCTTAAAACCTCATAAAGGGTTATGGCATTTCTTTCATAAAAACCGTGACGATGTAATCTTTTTTCATAACCACAATATTTACACCCGCATATTGATGGAAAGGTATTTTCCTTCCCTAATTTTGCATATTTCGTAATATTTATATCAAATTTGGTTATAATAATCATGACAACTAAATTTCTTTACTGTATTTAGAGGGAAGGCGATTAACGTGGCTTCCCTCTATATTATTATTATTTACCGATAAATCCATTTCTAACCAAGTAATAATGTAGATTAAGTAATCTTACGTTTTTTAAGTCAGATTGTTTAATTTGACGTGATGATCACAGGTGGGTTTAGTTTGCAGTTTTTCTCGGCTTTTAATGTAAAATAACGTGCTTAATAACAAGATACGTCAATCATTACAGGCAGTGCTATATAATTGAAAAGCTATGTCTTTGCTTATGTAGCTCTTATGTCCAAAAAGGAAATCTGATTTAATTATACCATACCGCCGCATAGCTTCCATCAAAGTTTGCATATTTTTATGAATAAAAGGGGACGGGTATTGACTTAGTGTAAGTTTTCTTTTCTAATATGTTTACAAAACCGAAATGCTATGGTATCATATATAATACCGCAACATAAATGATCTAATTTATTACCTTATGGGAGCAATTAAAGGGAACTATAATGGAGGACTATGCATGGCCCATTATAAAAAACTGTATGAAAAAATTAGGAATAATCCTAAAGATGTAAGCTTTCAAGATATTGATAAGTTATTAACTAAAATAGGTGGTTTTACAAAAAGAAGTCCAAAAGGCGGATCTAGTCATTATACATATAGTCATTCTGATTTGGATGAAATTATAACAATACCAAAAGATAGACCTATTAAGCACTTTTACATAAAAAAAGCATTAAGCGCTTTCGAAACTGTCAGGGAAGAATTTTAAAATGTCATAGGAGGAGATAGAATGTCTGAAATTAATAAAATTGACATCAATGATTACAAAGTAGAAATAATAAAACTTTCCAATAATGATGGAGGCGGTTTTTTAGCTACTGTACCCAAATTACCTGGTTGTATGAGTGACGGAGAAACTCCTGAAGAAGCATTGGTAAACGTTAAAGATGCAATTAAATGTTGGATAGAAACTGCAAGGGAATTAGGAAGAAAGGTCCCTGAACCAGATAAATATAAAGTGGAAGATGATTTTAGCGGTAAGTTAACACTAAGAATGCCCAAACTTTTGCATAAAATGATAGCAGAACAAGCAGAAAAAGAAGGGTGTAGTATAAATCAATTGATAATAACTTACATTTCAATGGGAATAGGGAATGAATTTGGTAGAAATCAAATTTCTGTTAGCTTTGATGGTGATTACCCTCTTTTTGATAAATTAATTAAAAATCCATGGGATGAATATAGAAAGCTAAATCAAGGTAATAGAGGTTCAAGCTTTAATATAGAAAACCCTGGATTTAAAGCTCTATAAAGGAAATTTATTAAAAAGGATGGATTAATCATGGGTAATAAAAGTATTCCTGAAAATATTAAAGCAAGCAGATTCTATTTAAATGAAATAGTTGCAAACAAAATTAAAGAGGATCCAGATAAGAAAAAATATAATATTGCACAAGAAGTTAATTATGAAATTTTAAAAAACCAAAAGGATAATCTTACAATAAAAGTTACTACTGAAACTTTTGTAGATCCTAACGAATTATTTTATATAAAATTAGAACATATAGCAGACTTTATGCTTAAAAAAGAAATGTCTGATGAAGACGTTAAAGAAAATATTAAAGAATTATTATCACCATTAGGTGCCGAAGTTAGTTATATTGTTGCATCAATAACCAGAAAAATGATTGGCGTGCATCTCATACTACCACCGCACTTAAAGATAGAAAAGTAAATTATGGTTAGACGAAAGTGTAAATAGTTTGTGTAAGTCCATTTTATCAACCCCATACTTTGCATCTACGCTATGTAGATGCAATTTAATTGAACATATTTATTCTAATTCAAACAAAAAAAGGCGCCGGGCCGGGAAAACCCGACTGTTTGGAGAGACGCTATTTGTCTTTAAATTTTTCCGAGAGGCTGAATATTAATCCGTGTAAATGTTCATAACCTATAAAAAAAGATGAGCCTAGTTGATTAAAACCAAACCAGGCTTGTCTTTATGTCCTTTGATTATATTTTAATACATATACAGCGGATAAACTTGCCCGAAGTTCTAATAAAATTACTATTCTTTAGTTATAGCTGCTTCTTCTATATCAAGATTCTTTGTTTCCTTTTCAACAGTCTTCACTAAATAATCAAGAAATTCTTGTCTTAAATCTTCACGTCTAAGGGCAAACTCTACAGTAGCTTCTAAGAAACCTTGCTTATCTCCTACATCATATCTTCTTCCTTCAAATACATAGGCATACATTGCTTCTCTTTGCGCTAATTCCTTTAAGCCATCTGTAAGCTGAATCTCTCCACCTTTGCCCGGCTTAGTATGCTCTAGGATTTCAAATATGGCAGGATTGATGATATATCTTCCAAGAATAGCAATATTAGAAGGTGCATCTTCTATAGATGGCTTTTCAACTAAATCCTTTACCTTATATACTCTTCCTTCTATATGCTTTCCTTCTACAATACCATATTTACTTACATCTTCATGTGCTACCTCTTGTACACCTAATATAGAAGTCTTGTATTCATCATAAGCCTCAATCATTTGCTTCAAACAAGGCTTTTCCGGATTATATACAATATCATCACCTAATAATACCGCAAAAGGTTCATCTCCGATAAAGCTCTTTGCACAATGAATAGCATGTCCCAGTCCTTTTGGTTCTTTTTGACGTATATAATGGATATTCACCATATCGGATATTTTCCTTACTTCTTCTAATAATTCAGTTTTACCTGACTTCTCCAATTCAAGCTCTAACTCCACTGATTTATCAAAATGATTTTCAATAGAGGATTTATTTCTTCCTGTAATAATAAGTATTTCTTCTATCCCTGATTCTATAGCTTCTTCGATGATGTATTGTAAAGTAGGTTTATCTACTATAGGTAACATTTCTTTTGGCTGTGCTTTAGTAGCTGGAAGGAAGCGAGTTCCCAATCCTGCAGCTGGTATTATGGCTTTACGTACTTTCATTAATGAGTCCTCCTTTTCTTTGAATATAAGCCCTACACCTATTAAGATGAGGGATTTTATGTTATCTAATCTTTATATTTCTTCTCAAAATTCCAAGCATCACGAACCATTTTTTTATGCCTCGTTTTGCTTTCCGTCCTAGTTCCATCTCCGTCTTACTTGCATCTGCGTAAATTTTGCAATGTCTCCAGGTCTGCTATCCACTATTTCATAAGGGCCTTAATTCCTTTGATAATAAGAATCTCCTCAATCTCGGATTTTACCGCTTCCTCCACAATAAACTGTATTGTCGGTTTATCAACAATAGGCAGCATCTCCTTGGGCTGTGCCTTTGTAGCTGGCAAGAACCTTGTCCCTAACCCTGCCGCAGGAATTACTGCTTTACGTATCTTCACAACCACAACCTCCAAAACAATTTTCTTATCAAAAAAAGCAACAACTGTCCCCTTGCTTTATTGATGAATAATTTCAACCGTCCCTAAATATTCGCTATTCTTTTCTTTACTGCAGTTGCCATAGTATCGACTTCCTCTATTTTCATGAAGAATATTATAACGAAATAGAACAGTGCACCTGTACAGATAGAAATTATCAGTGATAAGTTAGCACTTATATTATTAAGTAACATCCCATACACTAAATTGGCCACCATCCCCATCCCCAGTGATACCACCAGGATCTTTATAAATGATATAGTTATCTCCTTCATACCGAATGCCCCTATTTTCTTTCTAAGATTGATAGATAGTAAACCAGTGCAGAATATGGCCGATATACTTGTTGCCAAGGCAAGGCCGCCATTCCCTAAGCACTTTGAAAGTATAATGTTTAATATTATGTTCATGCCCATGGCTATTGCACCATTTATCATAGGCGTCTTGGTATCTTGTAGAGAGTAAAAAGCACTTGATAAAACCTCTCTCAGGCCAAAACTTATCATTCCTATTGAGTAGTAAAATAATGCATCGGAAGTCATGGATATAGCCTGTGGATCAAATGCGCCTCTTCCAAAGAGAAGTTTTACTATCGGCTCCGCGAACACCATAGCTCCAACTGTAGCCGGGATGACCAATAGGCTTATGAAATTGATAGCCTCTGATACAGATTTCTTCAATCCGTTCATGTTATTTTGAGCGGCCATTTTAGATATCATGGGATACATGACAGAGGATACAGTTGTGACAAACATACCCTGGACAAAACCGTTGAGCCTGCTGGCATAATTTAAAGCCGATATTCCGCCTACCGCAATACTCGAAGCCAAAGTTCTGTCGACAAGCACATTTATCTGATTTGCCGATACTCCAAGAACAATCGGCAGTGCTATATATAACATCTTTTTAATGTATTTATCTTTTACATCCAATACAAACCCGTATCTATAGCCTTTTTTATGTACGAAAGGTATTAATAATACTAGCTGAGAAGCAGTAGCTATCACACTTCCTATGGCCAGCACCAATATATTTGTCTTTGAACTTAAAAATATGGATATTATGATAAAAAAGTTCATAGGAAACCCGACTAATGCCGGTATAGCATAGTTCCCCTTTATTCGAAGAAACGCACCGAAAACAGATATAAGTCCTGTGAAATATATTCCCACTAAGCTTATTCTCGTAAATTGCACCGCTAATGCCAAAGTATCTCCTGCAAATCCTGATGCAAATATCTTCACTATCTTATCTGTAAATAAAAGTCCAAAAATAATCATAACCGTACACAGGATTAACAAGATATTGACAAGATTATTGGTATATCTGTTTCCTTCTTTTTCCCCATACTTTTGCTCTATCTTACTGTACATAGGTATATATCCAGTAGATATGCCTGTCCCTATAAAGGAAAAAATCACACTGGGAATCGTAAGTGATATCAAGAAGGCATCACTTATGTTGGATGCCCCATAAAAATATGATAATGCTATTTCTCTGGTAAAACCAAATATTTTTGAAAGTATAGTGATAATCATTAAAATAATTGCGGTTTTTTTCATATGTTATATGCTCCGTTTTCTTGAGTTTATTCGTTTTGATTATATCATGAATATTTTATTTAGTGAATTGAATAAATCTACATTAATGCAATTAAAAAAGAGGTCATGTCAGATCTTGAGAAATTTCCAAACAAAAAGGGCGACAATAGGTGCTCATAAAAGTTTCAAGTAAAGTCCAGTATGATGTTTTCACTATAAAAATTTAACTTGGTTCCTGCCAGCAGCTTTTGCTTGGTATAGGGCTTCATCAACAGCCAGGAATATTTCTTTCGGTGAACAATCAACATGCGGAATCATAGAAGTTACCCCTATACTAACCGTAACCCAGAGGCTTACAGATGAGCATTTATGAGGGATGTTAAGGTCTTCAATGGTTTTTCGCACTAAATGAGCCATTTTAATAGCTTCGTCTTTTCCTTGTTCCGGCATGATTACAATAAATTCTTCTCCACCATAGCGGGCTACCAGGTCGCTTGCACGTTTAAATAAACCCTCAATTGCTTGCGCAACCTGTATCAGACACTCATCCCCTGCCTTATGGCCGTAACAATCATTATATTCTTTAAAACAATCAATATCCAGCATCATTAAAGAAATAGGTCTCTTATGTCTTAAAGTGCGATTCCATTCCAGCTGAATAGTATCGTCATAGTGTCGCCTGTTCCACAAGCCCGTTAATGGATCTTTCAAAGAAAGCAGTTGAAGAGCTCGATTTGCCTTTTCCAGTTCAAGTTTCTGATATTCTATTTTTTCCCTCGACTCCTCCAGAGCCTCCGTTCGTTTAATCACCAATTCATCCAGATTGAGGTTTATTTCTTTCAGCTGCGCTGTCATCACTTCTTCCTGCTCAAGAGCATTGGAAAACTTTTTGGCTAATACTAAGGAGTTTGCAAACACAAAAACCAATTGACCAACAGAGGAAAGACTACCGGTTCTAAATAAGCTTCTCAAAAAGTAGGAGCTATGATCATTCATCCATATGCTTAAAAACACAATATCATTTAGGCTGGTTAGAATCAAAGCAAGGCCACCCACAATAATCAGCTCGATGCCCTTTTCCTTCCGGTGAAGAATTTTAATAAAAGTACTTATGATGTATATAATTACGATAAACGTAAATACCTGATATGCAGGGTTAAAGATGGTGAATATTTTTGCGGGAGTGAAAAGAACCAAGCCTCCAAAAGCAATTCCAATCCCCATAACGGTTTTGGCAATATTGGGGTGAAAATCATTTGGAAAAACCGACTTAAAATACATTAGGATTAAAGGCACCCCAAGATAGAAAGTCATCGTCTGGATTTTATGAGCAATTTCCCAGTTGAACTCTGGGAATAGATAGATGAAGAATCTTTCTCCTACCAACAAAGTCCTTATTCCGATGAATAAGCAGAACAAGCCAAAATAAAGAGGAGGGGTATTCTTTTTTCTATGCAAAAATAAAGCAAGATGATAAGCTCCGATAATCGATAAACTACCAAATAAGAGAAGCTCGTAAGCTATGCTTCTATCGCGCAGTCCAATAATTTGATTTTCATTACCTGTTATTAAGCTTTCAAGTATTCCCCCACTGCGGTGATAAAAGTTAGAAACCTGTATTACTATTTCATTTTCACCTTGCTGTGATTCAAAGAGAGCTACTTGTGGGAGATACTGGGGGATCATTGTCCTTCTGCTTTTACCTACCGTTCCGGCAGTAGCAATAAGTTCTTCATTAACCCAAAGCTTATAGGATGTAAATATTCTTGGTATCTTTATACCTAATCTTCTGTTTTTCTCCGTTTTGAAAATTAACCTGTAAGTAGCATAGCCATCCCCGGATAATTCCTTATCTTCAATTGTGTAATGATTCCATGAGCCTGGAATATCTATGTACCCGGTTTTTTGTGCGCCGGAATCCTTTAAATCTAGAGGTTCCAGCAGTTGATTCCAGTAAAACTCCCATTGCCCATCTAACTTAATGACCTCTTCATCCAATCGCCATTGGGTTAGGTCGAGGACCCCCATTTCTGCTTTTGGACGTTTGTGGGGAATCTGGTTGGAGCAGCCTCCTAAAAAAGATAATATCAATACCGCTGTCAGCAAACCAAACATGAGCCGCTTTTTATTTTGCATTGAGGGCACCCCTTATTTCATGAAAGTAGCTTTGTTTTGAATATTAATTTTTCAGATATAATTATAGCATAAATGTTAAAATGAGGGATAAAAGAAGAAGTTTGAGAGATTAATATGTTTGTAGTCTTTATTTTAAGTAAATTGATAGATTATTCAAACTCAAGGTGTTATAATATTAAATGAGATGATAATGATTCATTCGGAGGAATATGCTATGTTGCCAATCAAAAAAAAGTAGGATTAGATGGCAAGATTGCCATTGGGGAGGTGCTAAAGATGGCTAAAAGAACAAAACCCAAGGGTGATATTAAAGCTGCTGCAGGTATCTTGGGGGATCGCAACGATTTGACTGACGAGATGTTACGAATTAGGGAGGATGAAGATAATCGCTCAGGAACCAGTATTCAGTAGATACATAGTTGATACTAACATAGTCATTTATACCCTTAAAGGGGTTGAAAAGATAGTACAAATCATGGAATCATGGTTTACTCATTTGGAATCCATTTCAAACTTAATTAAGCTTTCGTTATACTCAGACTCTTCTGATATAGTTTGGAGTGCTTAGTCTATCTGGGTTTTTTCACATTCAGTGCGGTTACAAATATGTCTTTTCTGCCATCTTGTATATATTGACCCATTGAATGTAAATCAGTTGTAAAATTCAAGGATGTAGGAAATATTCCCTTCCCAATAGCTGTATATTGATATGCAAAGTTATACCAAGATCATCAGCAGATAAATCCTTAGCCGCTGCTTGTGCACCCTTCATAACCTGATCTATATTTATCCCCGCCACAGCCATAGGAAGTAATCCGGCAGGTGCAAGTACTGAGTATCTTCCGCCAATATCATCCGGAATTACAAAGGTTTCATATCCTTCTTTATCAGCCAGTGTCTTCAATGCGCCTTTACTTTTATCCGTAGTCACATATATTCTCTTACTGGCTTCATCGCTACCATATTTATTTTCCATATATTCTTTCAGCACTCTAAATACAAACCGCCTATGCCTATTACTATAAAAACCTCTGATTGACTTCTTATCCTTTCAGCTGCTTCTTTTAATCAGTTAAATTCCAGCTTGTCATAATTATTCGCTTTGTCCACAATAGGCAGCATCTCCTTGGGCTGCGCCTTTGTGGCCGGTAAAAACCTTGTACCTAAGCCTGCCGCCGGTATTATGGCTTTTCTTATCTTCATAGCTATTACCTCCAAAACAAGTAATATCACTTTAAATCCCCGTTTTCCTTCAATGAATCAAAATGAACCGTCCCTAAATGTTCCTTTCCCACTCCCAAGCGGTTTTTATGATAAAGCCAAGATCATCATACTTAGGTTTCCAGCCAAGAGTGTGCTTTATCTTCGTAGAATCAGCCACCAACTCCGGTGGATCCCCAGCTCTTCTTTCAGTATACTCAACAGCAAAATCTACGCCTGTGGCATTCTTAGCCTCGGTTACTACCTCTTGTACCGAATACCCCTTGCCATACCCACAGTTGAACACATTACTTTCCCCACCGGAAAGCAGATGCTCCAACGCCAATATATGTGCATCGGCCAGATCCATCACATGAATATAGTCCCTTACACAGGTTCCGTCTGATGTAGGATAATCAGTTCCAAAAACTGAGAGCTTGTCCCTTTTACCGGCAGCAGTCCTGACACACATGGTGATAAGATGTGTAGCATCTTTTTTAGTTTCACCAAGCTCCCCTTCCGGGTCCGCTCCTGCTACATTAAAATACCTTAGCGCAATATATTTTAGTCCTTCAGACATAGAACAATCTTTTAAAACCTCTTCCACTATAGCCTTACTTTTGCCATAGGGGTTTATCGGCGCAAAGGACATGGTCTCATTTATGGGCATCTCCTCCGGCTCCCCGTAAACCGCTGCTGTTGAGGAAAAAATAAATTTATTCACATCAAATTCCTTCATTACCCTTAGCACATTCAAGGTACCTAAGACATTATTGGTATAGTATTTCATAGGAAACTTCACCGATTCGGGAACAACGATTTTTGCAGCGAAATGCATGACCGCATCAGGCCGAAAATCCGACATCACACTCCGTAAACCATCTATATCCAACATATCGCCTTCCACCAGTTTTCCGGAAAGCACCGAACTTCTATTACCGGTGGAAAGATTGTCATAAACCAGTACATCAAAACCCTTTTTCCCAAGAAGCTTTACCACATGGCTACCTATGTATCCGGCACCGCCGCTAACTAAGACTTTTTTCACTATAAAAGCACCTCATTCCTATTGATCCTTTGCCGCAGCAATATTTTCATTGGTCAATACCTGAACTTCCTTTAATAAAGTATTGTCCAGTTCCTCAAGCTCATCGCGGCCTCGGGAACTGTCACTCACAAATACTACCTTAATAGTTAAGAATAATATCCTTAAATCC
>DUNY01000492.1 GCA_012839145.1 Thermoanaerobacterales bacterium | reverse complement strand
ATTTTTTTAACGTCAATGACCAAGAAATGTCACCCGAATACCTAGAGCTTTTAAAGAATGCCAAAGAACTTACACCGGAACAGTTGAAAATATTGAATGATATTATTAAGAGGTTCTAGATATGGTGCATAAAAACAAAAGCGGCCCTGATGTTTTCTGCTACTTGTAGTAAAACATCATGACCGCTTTATAAAACCTTACAAGACGTTAAATACTTCCCTGAGAGTTAATTCATTTTATCTTTCCCCAAACAGCACTTCTTATATTTCTTCCCGCTGCCGCAAGGACACGGATCATTTCTGCCGACTTTCTGGCTTTTACCACCGGCCCCGGGAAGCGGCATTAAATGCGGTTTCTCATATTTTTCAAATATCTCATTAGGCGTATACCCATTGTTTTCCCAAATCCGAGTATTATTGACCAGATCCATGACCAGCTGCATCACTTCATTGACTTGCTTTTCGCTCTTAAAATCCACACCTCTGGTATTAAGCACCTCAAATATTCCCTGCACCGAAAAATCAAACTGGCATATACCTTGGACATCCTCGTAGAGCATCTGTCCCGCAAATTCATCACCATTAAAGATATGCTTATTCACATAATTCAGCAATGCCTGGTACTGTCGAGTCACTTCAAGGTAATTACTATCTTTATATTTCAAAAGCTCTTCCTGGTCTGGAATATATAATGGCTTGCCTTTACCTGCTTTAGCTGCCCATTAAAATCATCAAATTCCATGATGACCTCATGGACGAAATAATCGCCATTAATCTCCACAAAGTTACTCGATAGATCTTCAGGCGGATTATTTAGAATAACGTTGATAGCTTTGGCCTCTATCTACGACTGATTTTACAGGTTGAATATCTCCACCACTTTTTCCTTATGAACTAAGCCATATAGATGGGTTAGAGCAATGATGTAGTCAATAATAGTTGCATTGATCGGTTTTAATTCTTCCAGGATTATATCCTTTTCTTTCATATCACTCATCCATCTCCCTATGCCCTGTTGCCTCTTTATCAACCCAGTCTTCCTCGACTACACCATCCCGTTCCGGCCTTCTACTTTTCTTTTGGTCCGGCTTTATATAACTTTACAGCTAAGCGGTCCATTCAGTAAATATTCATCATTCAAACTGGTTTTAACACTTGAATCTATAATTAGCTTCGAAGGCAAATATTTCATTCCACCTTCCAAAAGAGACAGATTTGTGATAATAATGGTTGATTTTCTACCAGCTCGTAAGAATCTTAAGCTAAAACCCTATTCGCGTTTTTAGAGTTATTTATCGGTTTCTATTTCGTAATTCATCTGTCGTTCAAAAGACTGTCTCACTAAACTCATAATATAAGGTAGATCTTCGATATTAGAAAATCTAACTTCAACATCACCATTTCCCCAACGTCCAACGCCAGAAACATCCTTACATAAACCTTTTGGATCAATAATCTCTTTGAATGACATATTGAGAGAGAGGCGTAATTGTTTAGATTGGGGAACCACATCTAAAAAGTTTGTTTCTGCTTTAAAAGCAATATACAGCTTAAGATATTCTATCCTTAAATCCATTCTCCATATCTCTTTTTTCCGCAAAAGGCCTATCACTATATTCAGAGTTATATCCTGTTAAAGTCAAATTACCAAGCGTATGTAACCAAGATTCTTGTATTCTCTCCCAATCCGCCCCTAGTTCCCGTTTCCATTCTTCGGAGAGGTTTGGGTTTTGTGGCATAATGTGCTCTATCGTATATTGATCAATTTCCACTCTTTCTTTACGATTATAGTTCTCCAGTCTTCTAAGCCAGTAACTGCGGCGAGGAATATTATACAAATCTCTTGTTCGGAACTCCTTAATAAATTCTCCATCATTTGGAAATCCCCGATATGAAGGTAGTAACATGAATTGGGCCATAACACTTTCAAGATAGTTGTTTTTATCTACAGACTTCATAAAAGTAGCAAAGGTTTTGTTAAGAGAATTCGTAGGAATAGCGCAAATTGCTCTTCTAAAGACGTATGCTTCGATAAAGCGAACAATTTTTATAAAAGCATCTTTAGGCATCTCTTTATTATCAATCACTGCAATCAAAGACTCCTTGTCCGTCTTTGATAAGATTAATTTATAATGCCTCTCCCCATCTTCTTCTGGATTCAATAAATAATAGTTTCTGAGCTTTCTAGGAGAAAAACCTTCAATTATTTCCTACTTCCCTTGAGGCAAATCATCCAATCGATTTGCTAATGCTGCAAGTAAGAGAGATAAGGTAGTCAACCGTTGTTGCCTCCTCTCCAAACTTATCTGTTACCAGATAGGCTCCAAGGCTAACTACGGGTGGTTGGTCTACCCTGGTGGGATTCTCACCCACTATATGGATACGACCTGGCTCGGCCGCACTGTCACGCACCGGCCATGTTAATTCCTCTCATCCTTCCCCAAGCAGCACTTCTTATATTTCTTCCCGCTGCCACAGGGACATAAATCGTTTCTGCCAACTTTATTTCCGGTCTTCATGTCGGTAGCATCAAAATCAAAAGGTTTACCAGGAAGTGGTCTTAAATTTGGCTTCTCGAATTTCTCGAAAATTTCATTCGGAGTATGCCCATTATTCTCCCAAAGCCTCACATTATTGGCCAGTTCCATGACCATCTGCATTACCTCATTGACTTGTTTTTCATCTTTAAAATTAACTTCAAAGGTATTAAATAGGCCAAATACTTCCTGTATATTAAAATCATCCCGGCATTTCCACATGATGTTCTCACAGAGCAGTTCTGCTTTTTCATCGTCTCCGGCAAAGAAATGTTTTCTCGAATATTTACATAAATCATGATACTGCTTTGATTTTTCATAGTAGTTCGGATCTGAGTATTTGAGAAGTTCTTCTTGATTGGGTACATAATACGGCTTATCCGCTTTTT
>DUNY01000186.1 GCA_012839145.1 Thermoanaerobacterales bacterium | reverse complement strand
TTATAAATCCCGGTGCAACCGCATTTACCGTAATACCCCGACTTCCCAATTCTTTTGCTAGAGATTTTGTAAAACCAATTATACCAGCCTTGGCCGCTGCATAATTAACTTGTCCTGCATTGCCGTAAATGCCTACAATTGACGATAAGTTAATTATTTTTCCTTCTTTTTGTTTCACCATGTACTTAACACATGCTTTAGAGGTATTAAAAATTCCCTTTAAATTGATATCAATAACTTTATTCCAATCTTCTTCAGTCATTCTTAGTATTAGCGTATCTTTTGCAACACCGGCATTATTAATTAAAACATCAATTCTTCCGAATTCATTATATACATCCTCAATCATTTTAGATACTTGGACAAAACTGGAGACATCCGCTTTATACATCCTTGCTTTTGTACCTAGACGTTTTACTTCACTAACTGCTTCTGCTGCAGCCTTTTCGTCAGAAGAGTAGTTGACGATAATATGTGCCCCATCCCTAGCTAATTCCATACATATACCTCGCCCTATACCCCTTGATCCACCTGTCACTAAACACACTTTCCCTGCAAGTGTCATTTCTCAACCCCCAAAGTGTTGATTGTTTTATAAAGGGATTCGGAGTCTTCCACATTTAATATCCTAAGATTATTGTCAATTTTTTTGACAAAGCCGCTCAGTACTTTGCCGGGGCCTACTTCAACAAAAGTATTTACACTGCTGTTTATCATCTTTCGGATTGAATCTTCCCATAACACGGGAGAACTCACTTGCTTTATCAGAAGTTGTTTAACCATATGACCTTCCTTGGTAAATTCCGCATTGACATTATAGATAACAGGGATTTTACTGTCTTTTATCTCTACATGTTGAAGATCTTTGGCCAGATTATCAGCAGCAGGTTTTAATAAACTGCAATGAAACGGCGCACTTACTGCCAGAATTACAGCCCTCTTTGCACCTTTCTTTTTGGCCAATTCAACAGCTTTGTTCATAGCTTTAACCTCACCGGCTAGAACTATTTGACCCGGGCAATTAAAGTTAGCTGCTTCAACCAATCCCTCCTCAGAAACCATCTCACAGATTTTTAACACTTCTTCCCTTTCAAGACCTAATATAGCTGCCATAGTGCCTTTACCAATAGGTACAGCTTCCTGCATATACTTACCTCGTTTTCGAACTAAGGGCACTGCCTGACTAAACTCCATGGCTTCTGCAGCAACCAGAGCAGAATACTCACCAAGACTAAGACCTGCAACCATATCCGGAATGACCCCTTCATCTTTTAAGACTGAATAACAAGCTATGCTATGGGCTAAAATAGCCGGTTGAGTATTGACGGTCTCTTGCAATTTCTCATTAGGACCATTAAAACATAATTCCGTTATTTTGTTTTCTAAAACTTTATCTGCCTCATCAAAAATTTTTCGTGCTGATGGAAAGTTATCATACAGATTTTTACCCATACCCACATATTGGGCACCCTGACCTGAAAAAATAAATGCTGTTTTTCCCATACTGGCACCTCCATTAACCTATGCCGGACAGACTTTTTAATAAACCTTCTGCCTTCAAGATAATATCTTCAATAATATCTGCAGCAGACTTTACATCTTTTATAAGGCCAGAAATCTGGCCTGCCATTACAGAACCATTATCAACATCCCCATCAACAACAGAAAGTCTGAGTTTACCGGTGCCTATTGATTCTAGCTCCACAACGGAAGCTCCCCTCCGTTCTAATTCTTCAAATTTATTGGACAGCTTGTTCTTTAATACCCTTACCGGGTGGCCGATGGTTTTTCCGGTTACTGTTGTACTCCTGTCTTTTGCTTTAATTATGGCTTCTTTATACCTGGTATTTGCAGTGCATTCTTTGGCACATACAAAACGAGTACCCATTTGAACACCTTTTGCTCCCAAAGACAAAGCTGCAACAAAACCTCTAGAGTCAGCTATTCCACCGGCAGCAATTACCGGTATTTTGACAGCGTCAACTATCTGTGGTACCATTGCCATAGTAGTCAATTCACCTATATGCCCACCACATTCCATGCCTTCGGCAATTAAAGCATCGGCACCCACTTTTTCAAGCCTTTGAGCTAATGCGACCGATGAAACGACGGGTATTACCTTTATATCAGCCTCTTTTAACTTTGAAATATATTTTCCGGGATTTCCGGCACCGGTAGTAACTACCTGTACTGTTTCCGCGAGTACGATGTCGATAACTTTGTCTACATGAGGTGACATGAAGTAGATATTAACACCAAAGGGTTTATCGGTAAGGCTTTTGGCTTTTTTTATCTCATCTCTCACTATTTTTGCGGGAGCATTTCCAGCTCCTATTACTCCAAGTCCACCGGCATTAGATACTGCAGCAGCTAACTCTGCTGTTGCTACCCAAGCCATACCACCCTGTATTATGGGATATTTTATTTCTAACAAGTCACATATTTTAGTATGAAACACTTGATTTCCTCCTAAACGTCGTCGCCTTTCGACTTTCTCCGTCCTAGTTCTATAAATTCCAATCTATAAGGTTTGCACCCCACGTTAAACCAGCTCCAAAGCCTATCAGTATAATCTTGTGTCCCTTTTTGATTCTTCCCATACGAAAAGCCTCGTCAAGTGCTACCGGAATTGAAGCTGACGACATATTGCCGTAATTACTAAGATTTACCACAACACGGTCTCGTGGAAATTTTAATCGTTTTATAGCAGCATCGATAATTCGTATATTGGCTTGATGTGGAATTATTAAATCTATATCATTTAATGACAAATCAGCTTCTTTAATCACTTTTCTCGTACAATCCTCAAAAACCTTAACAGCAAATTTGAATACTTCGTTGCCGCTCATTTTTATATAATGTCTGCGTTTTTTTACTGTATCAAAATCAGCCGGCTCTTTTGTGCCTCCTGCCGGTAATTCAAGGAGTTCCGAACCATTGCCATCGGCACCCAATATGCTGTTTATAACTCCTCCCCATTTAACTTTACTTAATACGACGGCACCGGCGCCGTCTCCAAAAAGCACACAGGTATTTCGATCTTCCCAGTCAGTTACTTTGGATAACACCTCACTTCCTACTACTAGAATGTTTTTATATTGACCTCCCACGATAAATTGGGCTGCAGTAGTCAAAGCATAAATAAAACCGGTGCATGCAGCTTGAATATCAAATGCTGCTGCATTTTTGGCCCGGATTTTGTTTTGTATAATACAGGCAGTTGCAGGAAATATTCTATCAGGACTGGAAGAGGCCGAAATAATCAAGTCTATATCTTCAGGCTCAAGATTAGCATCCTTTATAGAAAGTTTTGCCGCTTCGGCACCCAAATCCGAAGAACAAATATTGTCATTGGCTTTTCTCCTGTATGATATTCCCGTCCTCTCTATTATCCATTCATTGGATGTATCCACTTTTTTTTCCAGATCATAATTGGATATGACTTTATCCGGTAGATAGGAACCAATTCCGATTATTCCTGCTTTCATTGGTCTATTTCTCCTTTTCCGAGATCATTTTTAGGTTTTGCTTCAGTTTTTCACTAATGTTTGCTCTTACAAATCTACAAGCAGCTTTTATACCGTTTGCAATGGCTTTTCTATCTGAGGACCCATGGCATTTAATTAATACACCGTCGATACCTAAAAACATAGCTCCACCGTATTCAGAATAGTCCATGCTGGCTCGAACTTTGTTTATTGCCGGCTTTATCATCATTGCTCCTATTGAATATTTAATGTTGCTTTTTATTTCCTGTTTTATTCTGCTGAAGATATACATCCCAAATCCTTCTACCGTCTTTAAAAATATATTTCCGGTAAAACCGTCACATACTACGACGTTCACATTTCCGTTGAATATATTACGTGCTTCTACATTTCCAACAAAATTAATATCCTTTATCTGTTTCAAATCAGAATATGCCGTTTTTATTGTAGAATTCCCCTTTTCTGCCTCAATGCCTATATTCATGAGGCCAATGCTTGGAGTTTTGATGTTCATAATTTCATTTGAGTAAATACTGCCCATAATAGCAAACTGAACGAGGTTTTTTGGTTTTACCTCACTGTTTGCTCCTATATCCAGCAACAATACTGGTTCTTTAGTAGTGGGAAATAATGTAGCTATAGCCGGCCGGTCAATGCCCTCTAATCGACCCAATATAAACAGACCTCCGGCCATTAAAGCCCCTGTGCTGCCTGCAGATACCATTGCCTGGACCTTTCCTTCTTTTAATAGTTTGAGTCCTTTAACTATAGACGATTTCTTTTTTTTTCGAATAGCAGCCACAGGCTGTTCGTCATATGTAATTACTTCTTCGGCATTTATTACTTCCAAGGAACTGTTAGCTGCTTGCAAGTACGGTTTTATTTTGTTTTCATCGCCTATGAGGATAATTTCCACGTCTAAATCATTCGAAGCTTTAATTGCACCTTTAACAATCTCTTCGGGAGCCTTATCTCCTCCCATGGCATCTACTAATATCTTCAATTGACCTGCGGCACGGTTCATTTCTCTTTCCGCCGCTGCCTCCCTTCAATTATCTTTTTTGTATCATGTTACTTTTCATTTCCTTCGAGAGATACAAGGATGAATTTACCTCTGAAAACTTCTTGTTGTTTGACATATATTCTTACAAAAACAAATTTTTTATTACCCCTGACCCTTGTTACCTCAGCCTTGGCCACAAGTTTTTGCCCCGCATAGACCGGTAGTTTATATTTTATGTTTGCAACTCCAGTTAATGCTACTTTTGCGTCGATAGTGGCTATAGCTAGTGAATTGGCTTGAGCAAAAATAATATCCCCTCTTACAACCTTCGTCCTCCCAAAAGTCATCTTGTTTGTTGTCTCCAATATGGATATTCCTCTTTTATCCAGTTCAAGATCGACCAATTCCCCAACTATTTCAGCTATATCAATTGACTTGACCTTAGCATAATTTTTTTCAGCTACTGCTTTAATTCTTTCCCTTAATTCCGGTAATTTCAGCTCCATCCGATCCAGGCGGATTGTCTGTATACTTACATTGAATTTCTCCGCCAATTCCTCATCATTTAAAAAAGGGTCTTCGGCAATTGTCTCAATAAGAAGTTTTTGCCTTTCTCTTTTGGGTAACCCTCTTTTTGACATTAAATCACCCCAAATGTTAGTTGCTTTTAGGAGTAGATGCTAAAAGTATATACTATATTTTAAAAAAAATCAATACTTCAATGTTAGAATAAAAAAAACAAAAAATACCCTCTTAGCGAAGGTATTTTTTAATGATTTAAAACTGAATAATGAGTATTTATCCTCCCATTATTCGATTATCTAGCATCTTTAGCTTTTAACTTGATAACTTCACGATTCTTGTAGTATCCACAGCTAGGACATGCCCTGTGTGGCAGTCTTGGTTCATTACACTGGGGGCATTCTGAAATTGACGGCAGTGTTAACTTCCAATGACTTCTTCGAGAACCTGTTTTTGATTTGGATGATCTATGCTTTGGATTGGCCATTACAACACCTCCTCCGACTATTCACTCTTTAATAATTGCTTTAAAACCGCAAGTCTGGGATCAATATGTTCTCTCTTACATTTGCAAGCAGTCGTATTTAGATTTGCTCCGCAATTGGGGCATAACCCCTTACAATCAGTCTTGCATAAAATCTGCCCCGGCCAGTTCAAAATCACTTCATTTACTACTTGTGGATAAAGGTCGATTTCATCCCCGGTAAAAGGTATTATATCTTCTTCTTCAGATTCAACGTTCGTAATCATATCGCTAAATTTCAGTGAGAAATCAATTAATAATCGTATTTGTGTCTGGGTAAGGCATCTGGAACATAGTCCTTGTGCATCTACTTCAATCTGCCCTGATGCCTGAAGTATTCTGTCCCCTAAATTTTCAATTTTACCTTTTACCTTCACTGGCCCAATAGTCTTTATTCCTTCTCTCTTTAAATCCACATCTAGATTTTGTTTTTTAAACTCAAATTCGGAAATACTTCCCACTATCTGTTTCATTCTGGCCAGATTAATCTTCACAAGTATTCACCCCAAAGAAAAACATATCTTATTATATATTCCTATAGAATTCGTGTCAAGCAGTTTTCACTAACGCTACCGTATCCAGAGCTATCATTAATTCTTCATTTGTTGGAATGACAAGTGCTTTGGTTTTAGCATCGTCGAAGGAAATATCCGCCTGTTTTCCACGAACCTGATTTTTCTGTTGATCAATTTTTAATCCAAAATAATCCATGTCTTCACAGATCATCTGCCTCATTGTAATCGAATTTTCGCCAATTCCACCGGTAAATACTATAACATCAAGGCCGTTCATAGCAGCGGCATAGGACCCGATAAACTTCTTGGCCTGATAAGCAAACATTTTTAAAGCCAATTCGGCGCGAGGGTTATCCTTTTTTGCCGCATCTTCCAAATCTCTGAAATCACTGCTTACACCGGAAATTCCATAGACACCGCATTTTTTATTCAAATAATTGTTCATTTTATCCGGAGATATGCCTTCTTTTTCCATTATAAAAGGTACTATAGCCGGGTCAATATTGCCGCAACGGGTTCCCATTATAATCCCTTCTAACGGTGTAAAACCCATACTGTTTTCAATAGATTTGCCATTTTTGACAGCAGTTATGCTCGATCCATTGCCAAGATGCAATGTAATCATTTTTAGCTCTTCAATGGGCTTGTTTAACATTTTTGCGGCCTCATCAGATACGAATCGATGAGAAGTACCATGGAAACCATATCTCCTAACTGCATACTTCTCATACAATTCATAAGGTAGCCCATACATATACGCATACCTAGGCATGGTCTGGTGAAATGCCGTATCGAATACTCCGACCATAGGAACATCCGGTAATAGCTCCCTGGCAGCTTCAATACCTATAATATTTGGCGGATTGTGTAAGGGTGCAACAGCTACACATTCCTTTATAACAGTCATGACTTCATCGGTAATTTTTATAGAATCAGAGAATTTCTCTCCGCCATGTACTACCCGGTGGCCCACCGCCGATATTTCCGAAATATTTTTAAGCACACCGTGATTTTTATCTAAAAGTGCATCCAGCATCATCTTTACAGCTACGCGATGGTTTGCTATTTTTTCTGATATTTCCACCTTGTCCTTACCTGTAGGCATATGTTTGAGCATTCCTACCTCTAGGCCTATTCTCTCCACCAAGCCCTTGGCAAGAACGGATTTATCTTCCATATTGAAAAGCTGATATTTCAAAGATGAGCTACCGCAGTTAATAACAAGAACCTTCAATGAAACAACCTCCTAAGTTATATTTAATTTGCCTGCAAGGATGTAATAGCAACAACATTCACAATGTCTTCCACACTGCATCCCCTTGAAAGGTCATTTATAGGGGCAGCTAGTCCTTGACTTATTGGTCCCAAAGCCTCTGCTTTTGCAAGTCTTTGAACTAGTTTATATCCAATGTTACCCGCATTTAGATCAGGAAAAACCAATATATTTGCTTGACCCGCAATCGGGCTGTCCGGTGCTTTTGAGCTGCCGACATTTGGAACTAAGGCAGCATCGGCCTGCAGTTCTCCATCCGCCAATAGGTCCGGAGCCTGTTGTTTTAATATTTTAATTGCTTCGACCACTTTATCCACCATTTCGTTTTGTGCGCTTCCCTTGGTAGAGAATGACAGCATTGCCACTTTAGGCTCATCCTCCATTAAGGCCTCCCAAGTTTTCGCCGTGGAAACTGCAATTTCCGCCAGTTGTTTAGCATCTGGATTTGGATTTATTGCACAGTCGGCAAAAAGCATATGCCCATTGGATCCATAATCACAATTAGGTACAATCATCATGAATGCGCTTGATACTACACCTACACCCGGTGCCGTCTTTACTATTTGAAAGGCTGGCCTGATCACATCACCGGTGGCTGTGGCAGCACCTGCTACCATTCCGTCAGCATCGTTGTTTTTTACCATTAAAGTGCCATACCATATTGGATTTTTCACTAATCCTTCGGCTTTATCCAAGGTCATGCCTTTTTTCTCGCGAAGTTCATATAACAGGGCTGCATATTCTCGAACTTTTGGAGACAACTCGGGGTCAACCATTTCCACCTCCGAAATGTCCAGTCCCTGTGATATGTTTTCAAGATTTTTTTGGTTTCCCAAAAGCACTATTTTTGCAATCTTGTGCTTTGTAATAATTTCTGCTGCTTTTACAACTCTTTTGTCAGTTCCTTCAGGCAGCACAATGGTTTTTGGCGATGACTTAGCCCGCTCCCTGATTTTTTTTGTGAAATCCATTTTTAAATACTCCTTCCCTTATAGTAAAATATAAGTATTTTATTTTTGAGCATTATAAATTTTAATTTAGTGTACATCCAAAACCCTATCAATTATACCACAATATTCATGGGAGATTAAAATTGAATTTGATATAAACAAAACATTGATGTTTATGTGGTAAAGCACTTTCACGCTTGCAAATAAAATAATTTTGTCTCTGAAATCGACATGAATGGCAAGCTTTGATAAACCTTGTCAAATATTATGTCACAATATTAATAAATGTTCTATACTAAAATAAAAAAATCCTCCTTAATATTTTAATGTTTTTGTTATATAATAGTCAAAAGCCTTTAGGGGGTGATGCTTTGAATGTCATTGGTGTTATTGCTGAATACAATCCTTTCCATAAAGGTCACCTGTATCAATTAAATACTGTTAGGAAGGTTTTAAAGCCCGACGGAATTATTGTTATCCTAAGCGGTAACTTTGTCCAGCGTGGAGAGCCCGCAGTTTTTGACAAGTGGGCACGAGCCGAAATGGCCCTCCACGGCGGAGCGGATTTAGTCATAGAACTGCCTGTTTGTTTTTCTACTGCTACGGCAGAAATATTTGCAGAAAGTGCCGTAAAACTGTTATCACAAACTCAAATCGTTAATACCTTAAGTTTTGGTATAGAAGAATATCATGAGAAAGAATTGTTTTATCTTGGTAAATTATTGTCAGAAGAGCCTATTTTATTAAAAAAACTTATAAAAGATTATTTAAAAACAGGCGTGTCATTTCCATCAGCTAGGGAAAAAGCCGTGGCTAAATATATAAGTTCAAAGAATGAAAACTTGAATGTACAGTTGATATCTAAGCTGTTAAAAAAGCCTAATTTTATTCTTGCTGTCGAGTATATCAAGGCTATAGTTAAACTTGGGGTGAAATTCTCTATATTTCCCGTCCTTCGAAAAGGTCATGGTTACCATGATAAAGAATTTACGGAACAATACGCCAGTGCATCCGGCATCAGACAAGCGTTATTCTTCCATGGACTAGATATCAGTAATGGAATTATCAAGAGCTTGCCGGATTCGACCCTTCGTATAATGAAAAGGGAAATAGAAAGTAACCGCACTCCTGTTTTTTTGCAAGACTATGAAACTATTATTTTATATGTCTTGCGTCGTATGCAACCACGCGAACTTACAGCATATTTTGATGTGGAAGAGGGCCTTGAAAACCGTATTAAAAAATCTGCACAATTTGGCGGAAATCTTGATCAGTTGATTTCAAGGATAGTATCGAAAAGATACCCGGAAACCAGAATACAAAGGATTTTAACACATATACTGCTCAATATACCGAAAGAAATGATTGAAAGTAGAACTCCACAGTATTTTAGAGTATTGGGCTTCACCCAAAGAGGTTCTCTTATACTGAGAGAACTGAATAAAAAAACTACTGTTCCTATAATATCCAGAGCAGCTGAATATAAAAATCTGAATCATAGTGCGAAAAAAATGTTTGAAAAAGATTTGCTTTCATCAGATGTTTACTCTCTTGCTTTTAAAGACCCTACTCCTAGAAACGGATCCTCCGATTTTTCAAGAAGAGTTATTTACTTCAATCCTCTCAAATAATTTAAAATATCATCCAGTTTACTTACAGGAACTACCGTAATATTTAAACCTTCAGCTGCTTTCATTGCATCTTCGGCATTTTTTTCCGGTACGATGAATATTTCAGCACCATCCCTATAAGCTGCTACAACTTTTTGCTTGATACCCCCTATTTCACCTATTTGTTCATCTAGGCTTATAGTCCCGGTTCCGGCAATTTTCCGTCCCCTTGTTAAATCCTCCGGCGTAAGCTGATTTAAGATTTCCATGGTGAACATACTTCCCGCTGAAGGCCCGCCTATTTCCCCGGTATCAATATCTACTTTTAACGGCAGCATAGGCTTCCAATTTAATGTAGTTATATATATGCCTACTACAGGTTTCCCTTTTTCAGTCTTGCTCTCCATCGTAGGTATAAATACAGTTATTGTTCTGTTTTCCCTCTCAACTTCCAGTTCCACCTTTTCACCGACATTACGATTTGAAACCTTTTTTACCACCTCTTCTGCAAGATTGACCTTTTCCTTATCAACCTTTTTTATTATGTCACCAAGAAGCAGATTTCCTTTAGCAGGGCTTTCCGGCATTATCTCTACCACTTGCGCACCATCACCAAGTATTTGTGGGTTATACCCCGCTTTTTTTAAAGCCACGACTTCCGCTGTTTTCTGACTCTCTTCCATCCATTTTTTCATATACTTCATATACTGTTTCATGTCCCAGCCCGGTGGAATCATTTGTTCTTTTCTCTCAATATTTACATTAGGATCTATGGCTGCATATATCAACAAAGGAAGATTAAGGGTTCTGCTGGAAACTGTTGTCAAAAAAAAAGAACCTTCTTTCTGTTTTGACCCTTGTTCAACTGTTATTATATTTTTAAGATCAACAGTTATTCCCGGTGCAATTATGGTATAAGTTTGGTTCAAGTAATAGTTTAGACCTAAAAATATTACTACTGTAAGTATAAATATTTTTAAAGACCTGTTTTTTTTCTGCATCATTCGTGCCCTCTCTTTTCTATGCCTGTATTATCGCGAGTAACATCTTACAAATTTGGTCTCTGACAATCTATTGTTGTAAAATATAAAGAACTTTTCACTAAACATATCATATCCCGATAATAATCTTATCTACATGCTATCAAACATTTATCTAAGAATATTAAAGCCACCCAAGCAATATATATTATATTAAAATAAATGAAATTTACACTTGGGAGGCCCGATAATGAGAATTAAAAAACTATTTCATAAAATGTTTAAAGCATTTCAGTTGCTTTTGCCCGCCTTGGCAGTAATTATTACTATATCCATTGTCCGTTTTCCTGATGAGGCTTTTAAATCGGCATTAGATGGGCTTGACGTATGGTTTACCATTGTTTTGCCAGCATTGCTTCCTTTTTTTATCGGATCTCAATTGTTAATGGGACTTGGAGTGGTGCATTTTATGGGTGTACTGCTGGAACCATTTATGCGCCCCTTATTCAATGTACCCGGCGCAGGATCTTTTGTCATGGCAATGGGACTTGCAAGTGGATATCCTGTCGGTGCTATGCTTACAGGTAAATTAGTAAAGAGCAAATTATGTAATACCTGGGAAGCGGAGCGTCTTATGTCCTTTACAAATACTGCTGATCCACTATTCATGGTAGGAGCTGTTGCAGTAGGAATGTTCAAAGATGTAAGGTTGGGTACTGTTATTGCTCTGGCCCATTATATATCAACTTTTATTTTGGGACTTATTATGCGCTTTTATGCCAGGGATAAAGAAATTACACCTTCAGTTTCAATTTCTAAAAAACAGGAAGGTATTGTCATGAAAGCTACACGCGAACTCTTAAGAGCTCGTAAGGTAGATAATAGGTCATTTGGAAAGCTTTTAGGAGATTGCATAAAAGACTCTATTAACTCCATGTTAATGGTATTAGGATTTATAGTGTTATTTTCAGTTATCATCAGAATTGTTACAGTTGCTGGTTTAATAAGTATTATAAGCCCGTTTATAGAAATCATTTTAAAAACATTCGGCCTTGATCGTAACTTGGCTCCTGCAATTTTCAGTGGTCTTTTCGAAATAACCATAGGTGCTCAACTAGCCAATGTCGCAAATGCTCCTTTAATTCAACGTGTTATTATTGTAAGCAGCATAATTGCTTGGAGCGGTTTTTCTGTTCATTTTCAAGTTATGAGTATGGTTAGTGACACAAAAATTAAAATTGCTCCTTATGTTTTTGCAAGATTGTTACATGCTTTTCTTGCGGGAGTGACAACGTATGTATTAATGATAATGCCAATTGGCAGTTTTGAGACATTTGTAATACCTGCTTTTGCTATGTCTCCCCAATCCACATCTGAAAGCTGGTTATATATATTTAAAATGTCAACGATGATTTTTTTGTTGTTATTTACATTAATTCTATTTTTATCAGTTATATTTCATCTAATAAAGAGTTTGCATATTATTGGTTTCAAAGTTATAAAAAAATAATTATCTGGCTTGATTAAGCTCTTCCCTGCTTTTTTTTAGGGTTTCCAATAATTTTTCAAGATACTGTTGTGCATCTTCTAAAATTTCATCAGCATAAGCATTAGCTCCCGCCCGTACATCACGGGCTGTTTGTTTAGCAAAGGCTAATATTTGATCCGATTTCTCCTTTGCTAATTTTGTAATTTCATCTTGGTTTATCATCTTATCAATTGTATCTTGTGCTTCCTTAACTATTATTTCACCTTCTTGTTGAGCGTCAATTAAAATCCTCTGACGATCTTCAATAATCTTTTGAGCATCTTTTATGTCATCAGGTATGACTCTTAAAAGCTCATCAAATAGGTTTAAAATTTCATCTTGATTAATAACAACTTTGTTTGAAAGCGGTATTTTGGAACTGTTTATTATTAAACTCTGAAGCTGTTCAATAATTTGAAAGCATTTCATTTCAAAACCCCCTCTTCAACTTTTCCTCAATTAACTTTATATTTTCGTTTTAGTTGCTTTTCAACTAGAGGTGGAACCAGACTTGAAACACACCCTCCAAAACTTGCTACCTCTTTAACTATGCTGGAACTTAAATAAGAATATTTGCTGCTAGTCATTATAAAAACCGTTTCAATACGTTCATCCAATTTTTTGTTCATAAGTGCCATTTGAAGCTCGTATTCGAAATCCGACACGGCTCTTAAACCTTTTATTATGACTTTTGCTTGCTTTAGTCGAGCGAAATCTATTAATAGACCGGAAAAACTGTCGATTTCGATATTTGGAGCATCGTTTATTGATTCTCTTATCATTTCAATCCTCTCATCGACAGTAAAAAGTGGTTCTTTTTGAGGATTTGATAAAACTGCTACAATCAGTCGATCAAACAGCTTTGCGCTCCTTTTGATAATGTCCAAATGTCCAAAAGTTATAGGGTCAAAACTTCCCGGATATATACCTACATTCAAAGCAATCACTCCTTTACTAAAAAAGTCAACGCAGTCCTGCCATATGTTTTATGTTTATAGCATGAAAAACCATTAATTTTAAAAGACTCATCCCTCGAATGTTGAACCACCACTATTGATTTTACCATATTACTACCATTTAAAATACCCAAAGTTGCTTCTATTTGATTATTGTAATAAGGAGGATCCATAAAGATTATATCAAAAACACCCCTTTTAAGGGCCGATTTTTTTAAAGCTGACGAGGTATCACTGTGAATAACTTTTCCTTTTTCCCATATATTTAAATCTCGCAAGTTTTGTTTAATTACCGAGCAGGCAATCCTATTCTTTTCTATAAATACTGCTTTTTTAGCCCCCCTGCTTAATGCTTCCAGTCCTACGGCCCCAGTACCGGCATATAAATCCAGAAAACTACTTCCGATAACTTTAGTGCTGATAATATTAAATAATGCTTCTCGAACAAAATCAGTGGTAGGGCGAGTAATTGTACCTGCTATGGACTTGATTTTTCGGCCTTTGTAAATACCGCCAATTATTCTCATAATCAGACCACCTTATAGCTCTCATTCAATCATAATTCTAACATATTCAGGACAAGTTTAAAACAAACAATTACATTTTTAATAAAAATCATTGAATATTTATCTTCTGGTTTGTACATACTATGACTGTAATAAACTTTCCCCATAAGCTCTTCCTCCGGTTTCTCCTCTCCCAATGCCGGCAAAAATGCCGGCATTATTTTTCGAAAAAACTTTAAAAAGAACAGACTCAAATTTGAGTCTGTTCTTTTTTTATTTACTGAGTTGTCGTTCCGCCACTTGCGCGCCTCTGATAATCCTCAATCATCCTTCTGACCATATGACCACCGACGGCACCACAATCTCTCGAAGAGTAGTTCCCCCAGTAACCATCTGGAGGGGCTTGAATTCCAACTTCTTTCGCAATTTCATTTTTAAACTGTTCCATGGCTTTATAAGCTTCAGGAACCACCAGTTTATTCCTTTTTTGACCTAATGCCATCTTTTTTTCACCTCCTTTTTTATCGCATTCTTAATATAACCCAAGAAAAAGTCTATATACTAGAACAATCTGCCTTACAATCCAATCGATGCATTAGATGTTTTTTACAAAAAATAAACGACTATTTCAACACCGAGCAATTCGACATGATTTAGCCGTTTAATTATGTATACGATATTCATTTCTTAAAAAGTACTACATTTGAAATTGCATATTAGAAACTAAATGCTAATTTTTTTATCTAATAATCTTTTCAGATTCTGATACTCCGGTAATAAAAGAAGCTCTTTTTCTAAGATTGCGTCTGCTAATTTCTGAGTTATTTCAAGAATCTCCGTGTTGTCAATAAAACTTGCGAATTTAAATTCATTAAAACCATGCTGTTTAACCCCTAAAAACTCACCTGGGCCTCTCAATTCCAAGTCTTTCTGCGATATTTTAAAACCATCGTGACAACTCATAAAGAAATTCAGTCTTTCTCTAGCAGTTCCTTGATTGGAACCGGATATTAAAATACAGTAGGATTTTAAGGAACTCCGACCCACTCTGCCCCTTAACTGATGAAGTTGGGCAAGGCCAAATCTTTCGGCATTCTCAATTATCATCAAGGTAGCAAATGGAATATCCACTCCCACTTCTACCACTGTTGTAGCTACGAGAACTTGGGTTTTTTTCGAATAAAAAAGCTTTAATATCCTGTCCTTTTCCTCCTGTTTCATTTTACCGTGCAGCATCTCAATTTTTAAATTGGGGTATTCTTTCTTTAAGAAATCCTTATGCTGCTCAACATTTATTATATCCAATTCATTTTCTTCAACTGCAGGACACACTACATAGGCAAGATGACCTTTTTTTACTTCTAAAACCATAAAATCATATACTCTTTTTCTCATGAAATCCTGCACCACATAAGTCTCTACTTTTTGTCTACCTGGCGGCAGTGTATCAATAGTGGATATGTCCAAATCACCGTACAAAACCATGGCAACAGTTCTTGGTATTGGAGTGGCACTCATCACAAGTACATCAGGATGCTGGCCTTTTTTTACAAGATTTTCCCGCTGTTTTACCCCGAAGCGATGTTGTTCATCGGTAATAACCATCCCTAACTGAAAGAATTCCACATCTTTTTGTATGATAGCATGGGTTCCCACTAGAACATCAATTGTCCCATTTTTTAATTTCATAAGGAGTTTTTTTCTTTTCCTATCAGGAAGCCCTCCCTTTAAAATATCCACATTTATATTATGAGGACTGAGAAGTCTCTTTAAAGTGTGGAAGTGTTGATCTGCAAGGATCTCTGTAGGTGCCATCATGACACCTTGAAAACCGTTTTTCACCGACAAATACAGTGCAGCACATGCTATAACAGTTTTTCCCGATCCCACATCTCCCTGTACAAGTCTATTCATAATATGTTCACTTTGAAGGTCTTTTATAATATCTTGTAAGACCTTTCCCTGACCTGAAGTAAGAGAATAAGGAAGGTTTGATAAAAAAGGTTTTAAGTCAAAAATGTCATATTTGTTTTTACGTTTTTCGGATTTTACATAATACCTAGATAAGCCTGTGCCTAATTGAAATAACAATAATTCCTCAAAAACAAACCTCTCTCGGGCTTTTTCAAGCATCTTGAAGCTTTGTGGAAAATGCATGTTTTTTATGGCTTTTTCAAGAGATAAAAGGTTATATCGTTTTAATATACCATATGGTAGAATTTCCTCAGGGCCGGATGAAATCTCTAGAGCGTTTTTGACTGTATTTCTTATAAGCTTCTGAGAAATACCTTTAGACAGTGAATAGATAGGGCGTATTCTTTCGATTTCAATAGGGACATTTTTCTCGAATTTTATCCACTCGGGACTTGCTATCTCATAAATTCCGAAGTTCTTTTTAATCTTTCCTATTAACAGAAGCCTCTGGTTAGGATAGAAGGTTTTTTGTAAATAGGGTTGATTAAAGAAAACAGCATAACCTTTGTTTTTACCGTCAGTAATTGGTAGCTTAGTTATATATATACCGGAGCGAGATTTTTTGGTTACGGCTATACCTGTAACAATGCATGGAAAAGCTCCTGTTCGGTCTTCCCTACCTTGTTTGAATGTCAAGGGTGACAGCTCTTGATAATCTCTAGGAAAATAATATAGAGCATCCTCAATGGAATGAATCCCTAACTTAGAAAGCAGCTTAGCTTTGGCTGGTCCGATTCCTTTAATGTTTTTTATGTCTGATGACACATCCACTAAAATCACACCCTTATTCAACGGAGACAATGTAGTAATATAAGCTTTGACCTCCGGAATAATACTCTATATCGAAATCTTTATGTTTATGCGATAAAATATCCACTGTTTTTTGTATTGAGGCCTCGTCTATAGTTGCTCCGTAATAGATCGTTATTATACCACCTTGTCTCCCTTCGGTCATAAGACCTATAAGTTTAATAACTACTTCCTCTTTATCCTTTTCAACAATTAATAGCTCCCCATCTTTTATTCCTAAAATATCCCCTTCGTCAATTTTAGCGTCATTCCATTGGGTGTCTCTGACGGCATAAGTCACCTCACCGGAAATTACATTTTTTATGCTTTGTTTCATGTTTTGCAAATTTTCCTCTATTGAAAGATCCGGGTTGAATGCAAGTAAAGCTGAAACCCCTTGGGGTATTGATTTTGTCGGTAGAACATGAATATTCTTTTTTGTCAATGTTTTTACCTGTTCTGCAGTCAAAATTATATTTTTATTGTTCGGTAAAATAATAGCATCATTATATGCTTTTTTCTCAACTGCAGACAGAATATTTTCCGTGCTGGGATTCATTGATTGTCCGCCTTCAATAATATCAGCACCCATACTCTTGAAAATTTCATTCAATCCTTCACCCTGAGAAACGGCAATTACGCCAATGCTTTTCTGGTTTTCTTCTTCATCTTCAAATGGTTGTATATTATTTTTACCCTCGTCTTCCTTTGACATTATCGTTTCTCGGTGCTGAATTTTCATGTTGTCAATTTTTATATTGGAAAGTTCACCCAATTTTAAAGAGCTGCCTATTACCAAATCAGGATTGTTTGTATGGATATGGATTTTAACCAGTTCTCCCATGCCTATCACAATCATTGAATCACCTAAACCGGATAGTTCATTCTTTAGAGCTTCAATGTCTATTTGTTTTCCTGTTATAAAAAGCTCAGTGCAATACATATATTTTAATTCTTGAGCAGCTTTATCATAATGAATTCCTTCAACTTCACTTGATATATCTTTTTCCAAAAATGCGATCTCAATATGGGGATTTTTTATCACCTCAAGGCAACCCTTTAATAAATATAAAAGCCCTTTTCCTCCCGCATCCACAACTTTTGCTTCTTTTAGTACCTTTAACATCTCTGGGGTTTTTGCCAGCACCTTTTCTCCATATATTAATGTATTCTCAAGTATGGTTTCTAAATTACCGGTTCGTTTTGCCTCAAGAATCATTCTGTCGGCAGTTTCTCGGGCAACCGTTAGTATAGTCCCTTCCACCGGCCTCATTACCGCTCTATAGGACGCATCAACTCCGCTTTTATAGGCTAATGCCAGCTCCATCGGCCCTATGCTGTCTTTATTAGATGGTATGCCTTGAGCAAAACCTCTGAAAAGTTGAGACAGTATAACCCCGGAGTTTCCTCTGGCACCCATCAGAGATCCCCAAGCTGCTGTATCTGCAACTTTTTTTAAATTGTCTGATGAAATTTTTTCCAGTTCCTTTGCAGCTTGATCCATAGTTAGTGACATATTTGTACCTGTATCCCCGTCAGGCACGGGAAAAACGTTTAATGCATCTACAGTTTTTTTGTTTTGTCTTAAAACAAAGGCAGCATGAGCTATAGCCTTTTTTAGTAAGCGACCGTCAATTCTTTCTATAACCAATCACGAAAACCTCCCCATATCTTACTTTGTCCTAACTCCGTGAACTATTACATTGATTTTATCGGGGTTGAATCCCAGTGTGTTTTTTAAGATAAAGTTTACTTTTTCGATGATGTTATTTGCAACCTCATGTATTTTAGTACCGTATTGAACAATAATATAAAGATCGACAGTAAACATATCTTCACTTATCTTTACTTCTACGCCCTTACCTAAATTTTCCCGGCCTAGAAGTTCAGTTAAACCATCGCTCATTTTTCTTGATGCCATTCCTACCAAGCCATAACACTCCATAGCCGCATTGCCGGCAAGTATGGCTATTACCTCTTTGGATATTTCTATTTCTCCTAAAGAGTTTTTAATTATATTCCTCAACTGGTTACCTCCCTTCAGGATTGTTTATCATTATATCTCCATTATAATATATTTTTGTTTTTTTTTCATAATTAAAAGTCATTTAAGTTAATTTTTCTTTATTGCAGTGGCTTTGTTAATATGATAAAATACTTTTGTCATATAAAAGGAGGTGCAATAATGGCAAAGTGTGAGGTTTGTGGTAAGTTTCCTAGGAAAGGCATTAAGGTTAGCCATTCCCATAGAAGATCAAAACGTACATGGGCTCCAAATATTCGCCGGGTTAAAGCTGACCTAAACGGTCAGACAAAGAGAATTAATGTATGCACCAGCTGCTTACGTTCCGGAAAGGTAAAGAGAGCCGAATAAAAATTAGCGTGCCGGATTAGCACGCTTTTTTTATTTTCTGTGGCTAAACAATCCTAGAAAGGTTTTAACAAACCTGCCAAGGGTTTTCGGGAGTTTTAATACATATATTCGCACAATCCCACCCCCTTCACCATTTAGTGGTATACAACATCCAGCCAAACCAAATTAAAAAGCCTCCTGTCGCCAGCATCCAAATCCAAGAAGGCAGGCTGACAATCAACACCGCTATACCGGTTATAGCCGCCCCTATACCCAATACTCTTTTTATGTTAAGTTGCCCCCACACTTAACCACCCCCTGCTTGCAAAAAATCCCCGGTTATTTTAGTATATTCCGGAAGTGGTGTTTGTGATACCTATATTCATCAATTATCATCTTTTCAATTTTTTTATTACATTCCCCGGGTTTGATGATTTGTAGATGGCAGACCCTGCTACCAGTATATCTGCTCCGGCTTTGATTATTTCAGGTGAGTTATCCTCATTTATGCCCCCATCCACCTGTATTAAAACTTTCGAATTTGTTTGTTGCACAATATCCTTTAATTTCTTTATCTTCTCAATCATCCCGGGAATGAATGTCTGTCCACCAAATCCCGGATTCACACTCATAATCAGGACCATATATACATCATCTAGTATGTATTGAAGACCGGTCAAAGGTGTTGAAGGATTTAAGGCAACACCCGGTTTTATACCCTGATTTTTAATATAGTTTATCAACCGGTGTAAATGAACCGTAGATTCTACATGGACCGTAATAATGTCTGATCCAGCTTCAATAAAGTCATCCACATATCTTTCCGGATTTTCAATCATAAGATGTACATCAAAGGGAAGGTCTGTCTTTCCTTTTAAGCTGGATATAACCGGTGGTCCAAATGTAATGTTAGGTACAAAATGTCCGTCCATGACATCTATATGCAAAAGATCTGCCCCACCTGCTTCTACTCGTTTCACTTCTTCTGCAAGGCGGCTAAAATCCGCTGATAAAATAGAAGGTGCAACTTTTGTCATTTGTCTTACCTCTTTCTAAATATTATTTTATTCAAAATTTAACTATTATCACATATGGGAAAACGTTTTTCAAAAAGATACGGGCGGATTTACCCGCCCGCCTTTGATTAGCCTTTCCCCTTATAATAGAGTATATCATCTAACCATACTTCTATTTCCATCTCTCCGGCTCCTTCTACCGGAACACTTAAAGGGCTATCCTCAGGTGTATGGCTTTTTAAATAAACGGTGCGATTTTTACCCAAATCATCTGATACAATTATCTTTACGGTAATCTCCGAAGATTCAGAAGGAAAAAGTATAGGCCCAACAACTAATTTTTTTGGTTGAACAGGACCACTACTAATTACGAT
>DUNY01000032.1 GCA_012839145.1 Thermoanaerobacterales bacterium | reverse complement strand
TTTTAGAGCTGCTGGGGCGTGTCTTAAGTATTTAAATGAAACCCAAAAATTAAACCTATTTCATATTAACACTATATCTTATTATAAAAACCGCGATTTTATGGTGTTGGATTTTACTTGCCGTAAAAACCTGGAAATAACTGAAAGCTTGCGAGAAGGTAAAAAAACAGGCAGCCTTTTATGGGTATTGGACAGAACTTCTACGGCAATGGGAGCCCGGCTGCTCAGAAAGTGGGTTGAACAACCCTTAATTGATATCATAAGGATTATTCAAAGGCAGGATGCGGTAGAAGAGTTATTTAACGATTATTTTTTAAGAGCTGATTTACAAGAACAGTTGAAAGATGTGTACGACATAGAACGATTAACGGGAAAGCTAGTATGTGGAAATGCAAATGCTAAGGATCTACTGGCTATAAAAAACACTATAATGAGACTACCTAAGATAAAACATATCCTTACCCAGTGCAACTCTAAACTATTGCAACAAATATATCAACATATAGATCCACTGGAAGATGTATGTCTATTGTTGGAAAAATCCATATCCGAAGATCCACCTTTAACTCTTAAGGAAGCAGATATAATAAAAGATGGATATAATTCGGAAATAGATTTACTTAGAAAAGCCTCCCGTGAAGGCAAGGAATGGATAGCGGATTTAGAGAGAAAGGAACGGGAAAAAACTGGGATAAAATCTTTAAAAATAGGTTTCAACAGGGTTTTCGGTTATTATATAGAAGTAACTAAATCTAACCTTTCCATGGTTCCCGAAAACTATATTAGGAAACAAACGTTGGCCAACGCAGAACGTTATTTTACTGAACAGTTAAAGGAATACGAGTCACTTATACTAAATGCCAAAGAAAAACTTCAGGAATTTGAATACAATATATTTTGCGAAATACGGGAAAGACTTATTGATGAAATACCTAGACTTAAGCAAAGCGCTTATAATATATCTTTGTTGGATGTCTTGTTGTCACTTGCTGAAGTCTCCTATAACAATAATTACATAAAACCTGAAATAACTTTAGATGATGAAATAAACATAATAGAAGGTCGACACCCGGTTGTTGAACTTACCCAAAGAGAAGAACTTTTTATACCAAACGATACACGGATAAATTGCAGTGACAGTATGATTTCAGTGATAACGGGTCCCAATATGGCAGGCAAATCCACTTACATGAGGCAGGTAGCTTTAATCGTTTTAATGGCACAAATAGGTTGTTTCATACCTGCAAAGAAAGCCCAGATAGGTCTTGTAGACCGCATTTTTACACGTATTGGTGCTTCGGACAATTTAGCTTTAGGCCAGAGCACTTTTATGGTGGAAATGACAGAAGTGGCCAATATACTAAAGAATGCTACTAACAAGAGTTTACTTATTTTAGATGAAGTAGGTCGTGGTACCAGTACTTTTGACGGTCTTTCCATAGCTTGGGCTGTTGTGGAATACATACAGAAAAACTTAAAGTCTAAAACACTTTTTGCTACTCATTACCATGAATTAACAGCATTGAAAGAATTAAAAGGGGTTAAAAATTATAAGATTACCGTTAGAGAAAAAGGTGAAAACGTTATATTTTTAAGAAAGATTGTTCCTGGAGAAGCTGATAAAAGTTATGGAATACAAGTGGCTAAGCTTGCCGGAGTTCCAAATATGGTTATTAGCAGAGCCAGAAAAATCTTAGCCAATCTAGAGCAAAACCAATCCAGAGGCGAAGTTTCTTTATCAGATATAGCAGTTACTAATGATACGAGTTCAAATGAGAGCCAGTTAAACTTGGATTCTTTTAAAAACGAGGAAATAATTGAACAAATAAAATCGGTGAACATAGACACCATATCTCCTTTGGAGGCGTTGAATTTCTTGTATTCTATCAAACGGCAATTGATATAAGGAGAAGGTATGATGAAAAAAATCAATATTTTAGGACAGGATATTTCCTCTAAGATTGCTGCTGGTGAGGTTATAGAAAGGCCAGTTTCGGTGGTTAAAGAATTGGTAGAGAACTCAATAGATGCTGGCAGTAAAAATATTATTGTTGAAATTAAAAAAGGCGGCAAGGAGAGCATCAGAGTTATTGATGATGGTGAAGGTATATCCAGAGAAGATGTAAAGATTGCTTTTGAACGGCATGCCACAAGTAAAATATATAATATCGATGATATTTTTAATATAAACACCCTTGGATTTAGAGGTGAAGCCCTAGCAAGTATTGCTGCAGTTTCTAATATTTCCATGATAACAAAGACTCAAAAGGATTCGGTAGGAACTTTGTGTAAAATTAGCGGTGGTGTAATTGAAGAATTTGATGATAAACCAGCTAATAACGGATGTATAATAGAAGTCATGGATTTATTTTTTAACACACCTGCCAGACTAAAGTTTTTGAGTAATGATACCCATGAGACTTCTCGAATTACAGATTTGATTACGAGGTTTGCCATCGGAAACATTGGTATATCCTTTCGGCTTATAAATGATGGGAAGGAATTATTTTATAGCGCCGGTAACGGAGATTACAGAGAAGTCATTGCTAAAATATACGGAGTTGAATTAGCTAGGCAAGCAATACCCATTGAAAAGGCCTTCGAAAGTGGAAAAATACGGGGATACATATCAAAACCGAATTTTAATAGGGGTAATCGTACCGGTCAAACATTTTTCGTGAATGGACGTTTTGTAAAGGATTCTGGATTGACTTTTTGTCTGGAAAGAGCATTCAAGACCATGATACCTGTAAAACGCTTTCCGATAGCAATTATTTTTATAGATATTGACAATTCCCAAGTCGATGTAAACGTACATCCATCTAAAATGGAAATAAAATTCCAAAATGAAAATCAAGTTCATCAGACGCTTTTCCAAGTTGTAAGCGATAGTTTGAAGGAACATGTATTAATTCCAAATGAAACCTTTGATACACCCTATATTAACAATCCGAATAGAACTGATACACAAACTCAGCTAAAATTAAACAGTGATGTATTGCCAAAAAATGAATATTATTCCAATAATAATAGCAAAATATATGCTGAGGCAACAGCTACAAAAGAATTCATAAAAGAATCTCCTATAATTGACAAGCAAAAATACCTTAATAAAAATAATCATATTGATGTTAAACCAAGGAAAGAAACGGAAATTGTTAAAAAATCAGAAGGACCAAAAGATATATCACAAAAACTCAAGTTTCAAAGGATTGTCGGTCAGTTATTTAATACATATATTGTTGTTGAGGGCAAAAAGCAATTTTATTTAATAGATCAACATGCTGCCCATGAGCGGATTTTATATGAATTTTATTCTAATAGATATACGAAACCGTTGGATTCCCAAAGTTTAATTGCTCCTTATGTTTTACATCTTTCTGCACAGGAGATGATGTTAATAGAAAACTACAAAGAAGATATTTTAAAAATGGGTTTTGATTTTTCTATTTTCGGTAACGATTCAATTCTCGTTCGTACAGTTCCTTATATATTCAATAAACCTATAGACCCCATAACACTACGTGATATTATTGATCAAATCAACAGCAATGATTACGCCGAATATCCAACTAAGGAAAGGTTAATAATTTCAATGTCGTGTCATGCCGCTATAAAAGCAGGAGATATACTATCGCCTATAGAAATACAAGAATTAATTGATCAGTTAAAAAGAACCGTTGGTCCTTATACTTGCCCTCATGGAAGGCCCACAATAATTGCTATGACTTTAAATGAATTGGAAAAAAAATTTAAAAGGACATAATAACGATGTATAACAAGTTACTTGTAGCTATTGTAGGGCCTACTGCAGTAGGAAAAACGGAAATTGCAATAGAAGTGGCACAAAAAGTAAATGCAGAAATAATCTCCGCCGATTCAATGCAAATATACCGTTTTATGGATGTCGGAACGGCCAAGCCTTCATTAGAAGAACGCAAAGGTGTAGTGCATCATATGATTGATTTTATTGATCCTGATGAAGAGTTTAGCGCCGCTGATTTCCAAGTGGGAGCCAAGAAACGTATACATGATATTAAACGGCGGCATAAAATACCTTTGCTGACAGGGGGAACAGGTTTTTATATAAATTCAGTTTGTTATAATTATACTTTTTCTCAAGTGCAAAAAGATGATTTTTTTAGAAAACAATTACTAAAATGTGCTGAAGAGCACGGCAATGATTATCTTTATCAAAAACTTAAAGAAATGGATCCAAAAGCAGCCAATAATATTCACCCCAACAATTTGCGTAGGGTTATCCGAGCGTTGGAGGTATGTATGAAAACCGGAAAACCCTTTTCATACTATGAAGAAAAGACAAAAAAACAACAAAACAAATATGATTTGCTTATATATGGATTAACAAGGCCAAGGGATGAATTGTATCGGCGCATTGATAAAAGGGTATTGTCAATGATTAATAATGGTTTTGTAGAAGAGGTACGAAAGCTTTTAGAAATGGGATATGCTAAAGATTTAAATTCAATGCAAGGGTTAGGTTATAGACACATCATAAATTATTTGGATGGCAAGATAACTTTGGACGAGACAATCTATTTAATTGCAAGGGACACAAGACATTATGCAAAACGCCAATATACTTGGTTTTTACGTGATAATAACATTCAATGGCTTGATGTTTCAAAGGAAGGAAAGATGAAAATAATATCAAATATTATTGAAGGTATTGAAGGGAAAATCGAAAATACCTAGAATATTAAATTAAACAACAATATGAGGGGGACGCAGAATGACAAGAGTGCAAATAAATCTTCAGGATAGCTTTTTAAATCAGATCAGGAAGGACAATATTCCTGTAACAATTTACCTTATAAATGGTTTTCAGTTAAAAGGCCTGGTAAGGGGTTTCGATAATTTTACCGTTGTTCTTGATTCTGATGGGAAACAGCAGTTAGTGTATAAGCATGCTGTTTCAACTATATCACCTTTTAGAACGGTCAATTTAAATCAGGGTATCACAGACCAAAAGAAATCCGATGAGGGTTAAAAAGAATAGGGAATACATAAAAAAACTCTCGAGCTCGCACTCGGGAGTTTTTTTGTAACCTATATATTTTTTATGCATAAGATAAAATGATATAGCATTTTATGGGGTGATTTTATGATTGATAAAGTGAAAGATGAAATAACCGATTCGGGTAAAATACATGATATGCTAATCAGTGGAATGATTACCCCAGTAGAGGCACTATCAAAGTTTATTGAACTTGACAGCCGCAAAACATATTTTAGGAAGGTTTCCGAGGAGGAAAAACTAGAAGATATAATGAAAGAGCTTGATGAATTAATAGGCCTTTTTAAAGTAAAATATTTAGTTAGAGAAATCCAAGCATTTGCGGAAATTCAAAGAAGAAGGGAGGAAGAAAAACTTTTGGCCCAGGCGCAGGTTCTTCACATGATTTTCAAAGGAAATCCGGGCACTGGAAAGACAACCGTGGCAAGATTGCTCGGCAAAATGTTTAAACATATGAGAATTCTTCAAAAAGGCCATACAGTAGAAGTGGAAAGAGCTGACCTTGTAGGAGAGTATATTGGGCATACAGCACAAAAAACAAGAGAACAAATAAGACGAGCTCTTGGTGGGATATTGTTTATTGACGAAGCATATTCTTTAGCAAGGGGCGGAGAAAAAGATTTTGGTAAGGAGTGCATTGATAGTCTTGTAAAAGCAATGGAGGATTATAAAGAAA
>DUNY01000267.1 GCA_012839145.1 Thermoanaerobacterales bacterium | reverse complement strand
TGATTCCGGTGTGGAAAGTCACCCCGGTGAAGATGATGGCACCTCGAAAGAGTTTCTACATTAAAATCAGTCTTTTTATTCATTTTGAAAAAACAATGCCACTGTTCCAGGGCCTGAATGGGAACCAATCACCGGACCTATCCAGGACATCATAATATCATTTATGCCAAATTCTTTTTTAACCGCTTCAGCCAGTTCCACAGCCAATTCTTCATTATCACCGTGGCTTATGCCTACTACTTGCTTCTCTGGATTTTTAATCCGTTCAGCCATGATTTCCACCATTCGCTTAATTACATTTCGACGGCCTCTGACTTTTTCCAAGGGATGAATTGATCCGTCAACAAAATGCAAAACGGGTTTTATATTAAGAAGACCTCCTACAAAGGCCTGAGCTGCCGATATTCTTCCTCCCCGTTTTAAATGTTCCAAGGAATCTACTGTGAATATATGTTCCATATGTAATGCATAATGCATTATTTCCTCGGCTATTTCCTGTGAACTCTTGCCTTCTTTCGCCATATGAGCGGCTTTTAGCACTACTAAGCCCAATCCTAAACTTGCACATTTTGTATCAATGACGATAATATCTTGGGCTTTAAGATTTTCTCTTGCCAGTAGAGCTGATTCGTAACTGCTTGTCAACTTTGAAGAAAGACCCAGGACTATCGGTGTCTGCCCCTTATTCAAACATTCCTCAAAGCACTGCATGAAAGTCGGAACCACCACTTGTGATGTAGTTGGTAAAATTTCACCCCTTCTCATGGAATCATAAAACTCTTTTAAGGTAAAATGGGAAATATCCATGTTCGGGTCATCTTTTACGGTCACAGGCATAGGTAGGACTTTTATAGGATACTTTTCAATTATTTCCTCCGGGAGATCACATGAGCTGTCAGTAATTATGATTACATTTTTCATAGAGCCTTTCCCTCCAAGTTCCTCATAATGCCACGACTATTCTATCATTTTAATAAATACTATGCAATAAGTGTGAGGCTATATGTCAGCGGTAATGCGAGATATGGGATAGTCTTTTACTTTTTCCTCGATTAAATCCACAATAGCTTCAGCATCTTTTAACGAATTTATAACCGGTATTCCTTTATAATGTGATAATTTATTTGAGATGACACCACTTATGGCAAAAACCGTTTCATTTATCAATTGTTCAATTTCTTCTTCATTTTTTGCGCAGAGGACTTTTGGAGCATCTGTGTCAGTTACACCTTCCATCACTACATAGTCTTGACTGTAAAAACAAAGTATTTGTTCAACGGAAAGTCTTTTTGGAAATAATACATCGGTTTCATGAATACCTCTTGCCGTCACAAGTTCAGCGCCGGCCTTACGATGTCTATCGGTATTACTTCCCACAGTATCTATAGCAAAAGATTCAAAGTGAATATCCTTTATGGAACCTACACTATAGCCGCGGCGTATTAATTCTCCAATAATTTGTTCTATAGTCGATGTCTTGCCGGATCCGGTATAACCATAAACTGATAAAACCTTCAACTTGTCCACCCCTTCTGATTCATAAAACAGTATTTTAATATTTCCTGCCGCTCATTAGGTCTTCTTGCAGCAATTTTCAACAACTCTTGCCATAAGCATTTTGCCATATCTGACGGTGTCACATCACCTTTTGCTTTACAGTAACTTTTTATTATCATATCCACTGCTTTTTGCTTTGTTTGCGTAAATCTAGGCTTGTTAGTCAAAATATGTGCAGCAAGCCCTCCTATATCACAAGCCGGTTGACCCACTGAAGTCTCTTCAAAGTCAATGCCGTAAAACTCATCGTTAAAAAAGACAAAATTTCGCAGATTAACATCCTTTTTTACATATGAAGTTCCCTCTTGCTCCATTGTGCTGTGAAATGCAATAAACCATTCCACTATTTTTTCTGTCCATGACATATCAGCTGTTTCAACTAAATCACAGAGCAGCACACCGGGTATATAATCCATTATTAGATATTTTTGGTTAAAAAAATAAGGTTGAGGCACGTTTAAACCATGTTCGTACAGCATTTTTAAAATTTCATACTCTTTTTCTGGATTTCCAGTCAAATACTGCTTTAATATTGCATGTTCAGCATTGATTTTACCTCTAATACTGCACAAGAATACCCTGTTTCTCTTGCTTATAAATTTCTTTTGTATGCTTACTTTGCCTACAGGCAGCTGTATTAGAGTCCCCGGCTGAGTATCTTTCATTTGCATCGGATCACTCCTTTCACATTGTCATTTTCTAGGAGTGCAGGAAATATTTTTGCTCTTTGTTTCGCCCCCAGCTTGTACCTCAAAATTATACACTCCAAGCTTAAAGCAATTCATTAAATTATGTTATCTACATCGTGATGCTGTGCAAAAATTGTCCAAATCTCGCTAGGTATGCTATTCAAGTCGCATTTCAACAAGGAAGTTTGTAAAGCGCTGCCCGAATACATCGTCTAAAATTATTACTCTCATACTTCCTTCTTTGCCCATTTTTGTTTTAAGAGGTTTGCCGTTATCCTCATATACCAAATATACATTGTTTTTTTCCATAACTTCATCCATTCTAATAAAAGATGTGTAATTATCCACACCTATTGTTATTACTTTATTGTAACTGCTGCAAATTTCAGGGTCAATCTTCTTAAAGACCTCTGACAACGGCGTACATGTAAACTGGTGTTTTGTTATTCCTTTAGTAGAATTAATAGCAAGTTTTTTCTTAACTGCCGGCAGTTGTCTTGCATCATCTATTGTCACGGTTCCAAGGACCTTGTCTCCTGCTTTTATTTTAATTTCACCTTCATTTAGCTTTTCTCCTTGGGAGTTAAGGTATGCCAAGATGCCAACAGTAACAGCAAGACAGACTATTATAATTACGACTGTATTACCCGTTTTCTTTGTCTTTGAAACTGCCAACTTTAGTACCTCCCTTAAATTTCAGATTGCAGCGCGGCTTGAGCATTCTAAATCTATGCAAATTTGGTTTCAGTGTAGAAAATCCTTCTAAGGTGAAGATGACGGCACCTCTCCCTAAACCAAGACCTGTTATTTTATTCAACACCTGTGACAAGTTCTTCTACCTTGAGGGGAATAGGTTGTGAGCTTTCTTTAAGCACCATTTCACGGTACGCCCCGATAGCTGAATTTACACCGTTTATGACTGCTTGAGTGCTAATTGTAGCAGCGGTTATTTGAACGATTTCATGAGGTTTGGTAGCCTCCAGTATTACCCTTTCCAAATATTGTTTTACACCCTTCCCTTTAAAACGGTTTAAAAACCAATCTTCCGTTAAACTCTCAGCGTAAATCAGTGTTTCATCATGTTCAACAATGCTGACATTTGTCACTTTATTTTGTTCCCCGTCAATAACAGCAACGATATTAATAGGCCCTCGGTAACCAACCGGAGCCGCTATAAAAGCGTAATCATAATAACCACCGTTTTTCACCTTAAAAGCTTTTTTGATTGCCGGGAATTTTGTGTTTATATCATCAGATAATTTGATTTTTTCTATATCCTTTTCATCTATATTTGGAATAACTTCTTTTACTGCTCTCAATTCTTTTTTTGTCATTCCATCATGACCGCAACCCATAATTAGCAAAACAGTCAACAGCACAGCTGTTATGATAAGTTCTCTGTTTTTCAATCATCAACACTCCACTTAGCTCTTTATTGAACTTCATACTTGAATTTTTTATTCTACAGTTTTAATACAAAGTAGGTCTTTAACCAGATTTATCCCTGATTGCTTATCCCATACAACACTATAAGTACCGTCTTCACATACAGTCAATATCCCTTTGTAAAGATCATTGCCTCTAACCTTTACGCTTTGACCATTTCCGCCAATAACTTCGAATCGTTTATTATCAATATCTTTAACGCGGACCTCTTCCAATATTTCTCCAAGTAAAACCCCTTTTAGACCATCAATTTGTTTTTCCTCCAAAAGTTTAGCCATTTGTTCAGGGAATATGACAGCATCAGCATTTGTGGAAAACCATGCCATGTTTTTTACGTTCATGCCCAGCTTTATATATGGAGAAATATTCATTGGTGCAGCTTTGCCCTCTATTTTAATATAATATCTTTGGCTTACAATGTTCATGGCTTCATTTTTGATAAATCCATCAGCAGACTTCATTGTAAAAAAGGCCTCGTTGCTTACATTATCAAATCTTGAAAAAATCTGTGCCAGTTCTATGGCATCATCTTTGCTTCCATAATACTCATATTGATAAGGTTGTATATCTTTAGCTAAGTTTTTGAATACCCAGACTGAATTGATGTCTTTTTTAGGAATTTCCTCATACAATACGATTTTATCCACCATGCGAACCCAATAGGGCCCGTATTCTCCCTGAATACATAATCTTGCAGGTTTTGTATCGTTAGCAAGCTCCGGGTTGTCATCAACAGCCAATGCCAAGACTAATTCATAGTTTTCTATAATCTCAGGTGTAACCAGACAGTAGTAGCCATCTCTCCCTACAAACCCCAATCCCTTGTATTCATACATATCTTCACCTACCAGAGCTAAGACATCTTTTACAGTGGGGCCGGAAGCTTTAAACTCTTCCAACATGCCTGTTGTCCTGGTTAAGCTTGCATTAAGCTCTTTTTGCTCCAATTTTCTCATTTCAGCAACTGTTACCTCTTTATTTCCGTCTTTTGCGCCTTGTATTACTATTATCTGATTTTCATACTCTTCTTTCCCAGTACTCCTAGCACTTGCCATTTCTTTTTGGCCACATCCTGCTACTGACAAACAAAGCAAGCTAATTAACAGTAAAGCAATGAGCCTGTTTATATAATTATTCAAGTATTTGCCCCCTTATCTTAAAGTTTAAGGTTGAGTAAATTGTTCAGTTATGTAGTGGAATAATCTCTTCATTTTGTTAAAGTGTTATAACTACCTCTGGCTCCATTATCACATCTGGGCTTATTTTAATTCCACTTATAATACAATATAACGGCTGTCAGACCTAAAAAAATGCTGACAAATGTAAGTATTTTGTCTACTGACTTTAGCGAAACCTCATGATAAAAACTTCTTTTTTCTCCCACACCAAAACCTTTCAATTCCATGGCGAGGGTAAGCTGATTTGTTCTTATCAATGCATTGGCAATTGACGGCAAAAATACATGACTGTAGATCTTCATTTTTTTGACCAATGGAACATTAACAAGCTCAACTCCTCTCAATTGTATTGCAGCAAAGGTATCATTCACTTCTTCTCTCAGTAAAGGCAAAAACCTGATACCCATCTGAACCATAAATATTAGCTCATAAGGCACTCTCCAATCCACCAGTCCCCTTATGAGATGTTGTGGGTTTGTGGAAACGAGAATTCCTGCAGACAAAATTAATATCATAAGCCTGAGTGCAGCACTTGCACCCTCTTTTACTCCTACATCAGTTAGCAGGTTGAATCTTCCTACGGCTAATACTGCATTCCCCTCTTGTCGGAAGATACTTTGAACAAAAATAATAAGTATTATAATTGGTATAAAGCTCTTAAGTCTGTTCAGTAAATTGGAAAACCTGACCCCGAATACAAAAAACAGCACTGTGGAGCAGGCAAATAAACCTATAAGCCAATACAGTGATCTGTATATTACTGCCAAACTCGATATAACAAGCACAAAGACCAGCTTGGTTCTTGGGTCCAGCTCAAAATGCGTCACAGCATATCCTCCCGCATAAGACCATTTTCAATACAAAGTTCCTTATTAAAAAGCTTACTTAAAAATTTATGGTCGTGACTTATGACAATAAGGGTAGTCCCATTGTAATATAGCTCCCTCAACATTAACTCCAGCCTTTTCTTTCGCAGCGGATCCAACCCGGTAGTAGGTTCATCCAACAATAATATTTTCGGTTCTAACACCAATACAGAGGCGATAGCAAGGCGCTGCTGTTCTCCTCGGCTTAAAATAAACGGGGATGTTTTTCTATATCGATTCAGCTCAAAAAAATCAAGCATTTTGTCAATCTTTTTTTCAACTTCCTCGCTTTTAAATCCCCTATGCCTCAAGCTGAAGGCAATGTCTTCCTCCACAGTGTGTGAAAACACCTGTCTTTCGGGATTTTGCATGACATAACCGATTTTTTTCCCTATATCTGCTAATGTCAACTCTGAAATATCTTTTCCTTCAAGAAGAATATGACCTCCGGTAGGTCTGAGGATTCTTGTCAAAAGTTTTGCAAGAGTTGTTTTTCCACTTCCGTTGGGTCCCTTAATGGCAAGACAATCCCCTTTGTTTAAAGTGAAGTTTATTCTTTCAATTATCTGCACTCCATTTTTATATGCAAATGATAGATCTTTAACTTCTAATAAGGACAAATTTTTTCACTCCAACCTGTCCGCTTTTGCCAAAAGTTCTCTATAATAATCTTCTATATCCCTTGAGCTCGCAGGTATTATACTGCCAGCCTTCATGAGAAACAGTCTATCGACTCCATCTAATCTTGAAAGTTCATGGTCAATAATAAGTATGGATTTACCGCATTGTTTTAATATTGAAATAATTTTATTAACCCGCTGTACATTATCAGAGTCGAGTTGGCTCATCACTTCATCAAATATGAAAATATCAGGGTCAAGGCTTAGCACGGACGCTAGTGCCACAAGGTGTTTTTCCCCTCCTGACAGTTGGCCGGGATGCCTATCTGCAAGATCCTGGGTTCCTGTAAGGTCCATGGATTTTTGTGCTCTTTTTTCTATTTCCTGTTTTTGAAGGCACAAATTTTCTGGACCAAAGATAATTTCATCAAAAACCGACGTGGAAAATAGCTGGTTCTCCGGATTTTGGAATACTAATCCTACTTTTGTCCCAATTTGTGCAGTTGCATAATCAAAAACATTTTTACCGTATATCTTTATTTCACCTTCTAATATTCCTTCAATATTTCTTTTAAGCAGCCCGCATACTGCCATAGCAAGTGTTGTTTTGCCGCTTCCGCTGAGCCCTGTAATACCTATGCTTTCTCCCGGAAACATTTTTAAATTTATATTGTTTAAGACAGGGCGATTTGAGCCGGCATGTGCAAAACTTAGATTTTTAATCTCCACCGGTAAAACATCCACCGCTTAACCCCCCTTAGCCGTATTTTTAAATACCATTAAAACCAAATTGTGTTTGCTTTGTAAGTGCTAACTTTTTTGTCATCCTGAGGACGAAGTCCGAAGAATCTTAAGACTCTTTGCTATGCTCAGAGTAAGAGTAACACTTACGTTAATCGTGGTGTGGGTAACACGTGGATAGTTCTGGTGTAAAAATTACTCTAGTAAAAATAATGACACCTTGGAAGAACTTTTACATTAGAATCAATTATGATTCCGATATTTAATCAATCGATTTGGCTATTTTCATTTTTCTTAGCTGAGTGATAATATAAAAAGCCAACAGCCCCCCCAGCCCGCCTGAAAGCGCCGCCAGGGAAATACTAAGCAGCAAAGGTATTAGGGGAAGATTAAAAAATGCCAGAGAGACAATACATGTGCCGCCTATGTTGGCCACTGCCCCGGCTAAAAACCCACATAATGGACAGCATATATGCCGGTGATCTCTCATGATTAAAAGCAATAAATCAATAAACACACCCGGAACAGAATAGGTCAAAAGGCTTAAGACCCCGTGTGTCCCGTAAGAACCCAGTATTATTACCATCAAGGCCTGAATAATCCCTATAAAAGCAGCCGTCCCCGGGATGCCCACAAGCCCTGCCCCAATCACGATCCACATCATATATAGCCCTCCGGCAACAACACCACCCGGAACATACAGCGGTCCGGTTATGATATGTGCAAGAGAAGTAGTAATCGGCTTTACTGCAATTCCTATGGCCGAAACAAGAGCCATTATTGCAAGGTTATATGGGGAAAACCGCTTTATAAATTTTTTCCACCAATTCATAGTACTTACCCTCTATTATAAAATTTTGATTTAAGTGACAAACATAAAGTCCCATCATTGGGAGGACACACTTTCGATTTTGTCATTGTTATGAAAGTCTCTGCTTAGTTGTTATCCTGAAAGTCTTTGCCTGAAGGATCTTTTTTAAGATTCCTCAGTCGCTTTGCTCCTTCGGAATGACGGGAAATGCTTTCATTTTTCGTGGTGCAGGCCGTATGAGGATTCTGAGCTAATCTTAAAATTACAAAGGACAGCCTCCGATAGGAAACTGTCCTAAATATTTTCAAGAATATGTCCCCTTTTCAAACGGGAGGTTAAGTACTTATTACGCCCATTTGTTAAAAGTATATAAGGCGGCTAAATCACAGCCTTTTAACCGTATAAACATATCTTTTCATTATGTCTATTTGAGCATATCACAATTTTATAGGCATGTCAATATTATCCTAAAGCAAGCTGGAAAAGGAAAGGAAGTGGATTTTATTCGCCTTTTATTCTGCTTTTCTAGACTATTTTAAAGCTTTAACAACCACCGTAACGGCTTCGGCCCGGGTAGCCTGGCCCTGGGGCCTGAAACTGCCGTCGGGATAACCTTTGATAATTTCAGCATTTGCAGCCACGGCAACTGCGTCTTTGGCCCAGGCAGATATCTTAGCACTGTCGGAAAAGATCGGTGCTTGCACTTCGTCAATAAGGTTGGCTGCTCTGGTGACCATTACTGCCATCTGTTCGCGGGTAATGTTATCATTGGGACTGAAAATAGTATCGCTGTAACCGTCAACAATGCCGTGGGCTGCCGCTGTAGCAATAACGTCTTTTGCCCAGTGGGCAGCCGTATCTGTAAATATCTTGCCCTCTTTTGCCTCCAGCTGAAAAGCTTTAACCAAGACCGCAGCAAACTCAGCCCGAGTGATGTTATTGTTGGGCTTGAAGGTTTGATCCGGGTAGCCTGTGATAGCCCTTTTTTCGACCAAAGCTATGATATCAGCTTCTGCCCAATGTCCCCCAATGTCGGTAAGAGCTCCCGGTACGATTAATTTCCCGGTGGCTACTTTAGCCTTATATCCAGCAACTACAGTTAGAGTGCCGGGTTTAACGAACGGAACCTTAAAAGTGAGACTGTAATTGCCATCTGCATCGGATTTGGTAGCATCAAAGAACACAATCTCACTATCATTGTCGATGACTTTAATAGAAACCCAGGTTTCAGGGTCTGCCGTCCCTGAAACTTTTACGCTATCCTCGGGCCAAGCGATATCAGTGCTAAGCTCGAAAGTCACTTCGGCGGCAAAAGCTATGGGAAAGACAAGCAATGCAAGCAACAAAGTTGCCATTATTATTGTTACTTTCTTTTTAAACATAATCTACGCCTCTCTTTACTTATAAATTTTTAACAGCAGTAATCACTGCAGAATCGTCGGATTAAAATCATCGGCGTTGTTAAAATCATCAACAATATAAGCCTTAATAACATCACCGTCCTCTATATCAAATTCTGCTTGCGCAGTTTTTATCAAATCAAAATCGGCTACCACAGTGTTAAGATGCAACTGTACGCCGTCTCGAAATTGGGTAAACACTACCGTTTCTGTGCCTTCATTTTTAACTACAGGTTCTATAAAGACAGTGAAATCTTTTAACCCGGTTTGGTTTGGGTTTACAATCATGGTTTTAATACCGTCGGTGGTGGCTCCTATGTTATAAACAGAGTCTTTTTTCGGTATGACATGATATTGCGGCTTTTCGGGCTGCACTTGTATGCTTTTGTTGATAATATAAGTTTCAATCAGCTCACCGCTCGCTTCCTTAGACGTCAGAGTTAACACATCGCCATCAATATCGATCACCTGATAGTTACTGCCGATTTTTTCACATGCAATGTAGGGCAAGCCTACCCCACCACCATAAGTCTTGGAGCCGGCATTACCCATGACATAGACAATTCCATAGGAATCTGTTTGTACTTCTCCCTGAAAAATTGGATATGTGCGCATATATACATGCTGGTGGCCGACAAAAACCATATCCACACCGTTTTCCTCAAGAATGGGTACCCAGTTTTCGCAGATAGATTTGTCAATTCCTTTGGAATCATATGTGGCCGGATAGGCTGGATGATGGAATACAGCAAACTTCCATTTTTTGTTCGTACCTTCCAGGTCCTGCTGGAGCCATTGTTTTACTACCGTACTAGTGTTATTGTTGCTGTTTAATATTACAAAATGGGCATCACCATAATCAAAAGAATAAAATTCTTGCTTCAAACCGGTGGGACCATTATCCGGTAGCGCAAAAAATTTTTGATACATTAATCCATCATGATTGCCCATAGTGGGCATGACCGGTATCCGGGAAAAAACACCTGCCGCCGCATCAATAAACTCTCCCCATTCGTTTTCATCGTAACCTTTATCTGTCAAATCTCCGCCCAAAAGGACAAACTTGGTTTCAGGATGAGCCTCGTAAACTGAATCTAACATACTGCCCCATGCAGTATATCCTGACTGTACATCTCCCATATACAAAAAGGAGAAACTTTCGGTCTCTGTAGCAGCAGTAGTAAAAGCAGCCGGCTCACTCCAGGCTCCTTCTCTCCCTACTCGGTATATATATTTTGTATCTGGGGTCAAGCCAGTGAGGTTTGCTGTATAACGGTAAACACTGCTATCAGTGGTAAACACAGCACCTTTGGCTTTTAGCTGTTGAGCAGAATCAAAATTGCCTTCAAACTCTTCTGCCTTAAGATACTGTACCCAGGCCAATGAATTATTGGGCATTAACCAATTAACAGTCTGTGTAGTAGTCGGATCGGCAGTCCAGGTGAGAATAATCTGTTCCGGTGAAGGAGACTCCTCTGCCAAAGCAGCCGAATAAGGTGGTACAACGGTAACGGTTATACTGTCGTTAAACTCCCCGTTGTCAGTAGTAACGGTGATAGTCGCCTCACCCTCTGATACTGCAGTCACCAAGCCTGTTTCTTTATCTACTGTGGCAACGGAATCGTCGCTCGTAGACCACGTTACCTTCTGGTTATATGTATTTACAGGGCTAACTACAGCTGTAAGCTTTACAGTGATACCTTCGTTTAGTATCTGGTCCCCTTCTATAATACTTACGCCGGTAACGGCTGCGGTTTCAACCATATATTCAAAGACAGCAATATCACTGTCTTCGCGACCAAAGCCGATTGTTATTGCTTTGATGGTGGTATCCTCGGTGATTTCAATCGGTTTGTTGATTTCATCTAAAACATCTTTCCGGTTGTTCCACCAGCGGCGAGCAATCCAGTTGTAAATCGGACTTTCCAAGGTTGGATCGCTGTTGTCAGTGGTGTAGTATATCTTATCAGTATCACCGAATTCATTTGTCAGCACAACCTTAGTACCTGCAGGAACAGTGCCTCCAGCCGGTGTCGCTGTCGGACTGGCCCATTTTTCCGGAGCAGTTGTTAAAAGATCGATTTCGCTTACATTTTTTGAAAAAGTATGGTTAGTTTGTTCCGTAACCCAGCGCTGCCCGAAAATCAACAATGGACAACTCTGGGTAGTCATATAAGCAAAATCATCGCTTTCTACACTTCTCAGAGCAATAATAGCATCAACCGGTTCTTTGCCTCTGACTGAACCTTGCATATGCCCATAATACTCATGATTATCCTTTAATCCCGGGAAATAATAACGACTATCATCTAACAACTCTTTTTTAGTAAAGGTCATCAGATAACCATCATTTGCTTTTACTTTAATGACCTGAATACCTTCTTCTTCTAAGTCAACACCGGCATCCTCGAAAAGGGCCATTAGTTTTACGCCTTCAACTGCATACCATTTTTTGGTTGGATAGGTGTTAATCGTGCTGTAAACACGGGGTCCTGCCCAGGCCGTTGTGCCCTTCTTCGCTTCCAGATCATCACAGGTAAAGGTTTTTTTCACCACCCCGTTCACTTTTATCGTTATTGATTTCTCAGCTGCATTAACTGTCCCCGGCGCAAAAAAACTGCTCAAGCTAAAAAATAAACCTATCACCATGAGGATGGCAGCTAATTTTTTCCACTGGTTTTGCTTAAGATACATTTTGCACAAAACACCTCTTTTTTTATAATTGGTGACGGTTTAAAAACCTTTAATCGCTTGCGTTGTTTTTAGTATAATTGGTCATTTTGAAAAACCATTAAGTGCGAAAAATCGAACCGTCTCACATTAAATGCCCCCGGTTCCCCTTCATAATGGAATGTGTCCGGTTTTTCCTATGCTGCCAGCTGGACTTTTCCTATTTTAATCAATACGAATAGTTCTTACATTGCACACCCAGTAGGGTTTGTTTACATCCCCCGTCTCTTTCTGACCGACGACCAGCCGAAAAGGGTTGCCTTGCTGCGAGTCATATTCGATTCCGTCTTCTTCCCAGGCCAGTATCATCTTGTGTTTCACCCCGGGATTTTGTTCATCTACATAATCATCCCTTTGGACATCAGCCAGTGTATACTCCACTGCATAACCGTCCTCTGCTATAAAAATAACTTTTGAAGCATTATCCTTCAAACTCACTTTTTCCTGCAAAATATGCCATATCCAGATACCTTTGAAATGAAAGTATTCCTTCGTACCGTAAGAATTGAGAGAAAAATAATCGGTTTCAACCAGTCCCTCCTCCATGGACTTTAGTTCCTCCAATGTTAAGAACGCTTTGCCCTCTACAGCACTTCCCTCAATAACAACTGTACCTACAGCAATTTCTTCCTGCGTTCTGGATCCACAGCCTAAATTACAAACGAGCAGGAGCAATATCAAAATAGAAACCACTTTACCCTTTCGGAGAAAACTAAACTGCATGCACAGTGCCTCCCGGTTTTCAGATATCAATATTGAGGGAGGGGGAAAAGCCCCCTTTCCCTCTACCGTCATGTAAGTTAAGCCATTACTGTAAGATGACCGGGTTATTGCCCGTTGAATTATTTAGTTCGTCCACAAGATATACTTTGATCACATCGCCAGGCTGAACCTCAAAGCTAGCCTGTGCTGAATCAACATCAACCTGATCAAAATCAGCTCTGATGGCACTGATTGCCAGTTGTGTTTCATTTCTTAAATGAGTAAAGACTGCTGTTTCATTTCCACTATGAGGAGTTTCCGGCGTAATGCTTACCGTAAAATATTTTAATCCTACTATACCGTCGTTCACAGTCATGGTGTTGATACCGTCTGCAGTCTGACCAATTGTATAAGCAGCATCATCTTCCGGTGTAACTATGTAGACCGGTTTTTCTATTGAACTTACCAACTCTATACGCTCAATCTGCGAAAGCGATTCTGACCCGGTAACAGCAGGCCCTACGAGCCTTAGCGGCCAACTCTTGTCAGACTCGGGTATTGGAGCTCCATTCAGCGTGTTGGCAACGATGTAATCACTGTTTCTGATAATATCCTTGCTGTCGATAGTAACTGAATTGCCATCAGCGGCGGTAATAACTACATAGTAACCGGCTACAGCCAGTTCCTCATTAAACGCATCATTAGAGTGCTGATCGTCATCGTCGACGAATCCAGCGAAAAGCCACAGGGGCATGCCTTCCCAGACCCGCCCTTTGGAATCGGTGTATGTTGCCTTGTGATTGGCGCCGAACTGACAGGCGAGAGCCTGTTCGAAATAGGTTTTGCTTATTTCATATTCCATACCGCCAATATCACTGCCATCGAGCTTTAATGTCCAATCACCCTGAGGCACTGAGTATACCCTGATTTCCGTAATCCACTTTGCAGATAAGCCGGCACAGGAAGGATAGAAGATATTATCACTGGAGCTAAAATAGTAATGCCAGTAGTTTTCCGGAATTGTCTCATGCATATCCCATTGGCCATAGACATTGTCACCACCCGGAGTAAAGAACAAACGCATACCATCCCGATAATGGGGCACGTATTCCCCGTCAGCCCACCAAGCCAGAATGGCATCTCCCTGGCGTGCATGTACCGAAGGGTCAGTGTATATGCTGGAATAGGGAAGCCTAGTCTCAAAACCGTCTTTGGCAACAAATACTATTTCAGTACCTGCCCCCATGCCACCCACAAGCTCACAAAGATCTCTTACGCGGGTACCTTTTACTGCATTTTCAATCTTGAAACCACCGGGATATGTTTCATCCGCATCCCAGATATCGTCCGGATTGTTTGTTATTCCCTCGTATCTGTAGACTGTTTTCCCATCTCCGATAACTTCAAGCTCTTTCTCCATCCAGAGATAATCCACCGTTATCTCCTTAAGAATGGTGACTCCATCTTCATCATACTTGACGATACGAACTTCCGGTATGTCTTGGGCAGTCTCAAAAGACGTCAGTTCAATTTCTGCAATGCTCCCAACACTGGTTCCGCTTAGGGTCCCATCCGCTTTGGCAACTCCGGCACCTACTAAACGCAGAGGCCATGATTTATCTGTCAGCGGTTTCCCGTTGCATTTATGTGCAATGATATAATCATTGCTTTTGGCTACATCCGTGCTTGCAAAATCCTTAGTATATCCGTCTCCAGCCTTGACCAGGATGGTATAACCGGCTTGAGCCTGACTATAATCGTATTTGTGGGGCTGCCTGTCATCTACCCAGCCTGTTAGTAGCCACAGAGGTATCCCTGACCAGACATTACCGTCACCATCAGTCCATTCTGCCTTATGGCAGTCAAAGGCCTTCTCAAACTCCTCCTGTGAAAATACATCACTAATCTTGCCTTTTAAAGTTAGGTTCCAATTTCCTTCTCCAGCCGGCGGAGTCTGCAGTTCAGGGATTTCTACCCTCGCTATGTTGCCAACGGCTTCTCCCCCGAGAGACCCATCTTCTTTGGCAACACCGGCACCTACCAGACGCAGCGGACCTTTATCAGTCAGCGGTGCACCGTTAATCTTATTAGCAATGATATAGTTATCACTTCTGGCTACATCCTTACTGGTAAAGGTCTTGGAAAAACCATCTGCAGCAATCACTTTTACCGAATAGCCTTTTGCAGCCAAGCTATCATTGAAAGTCCAGTGACTACCTGCCTCAATGTCGTCTACCGCACCTACGAGTGCCCAAAGTGGTACACCGGACCAGACGTTTCCTTCGTTATCAGACCATTCTTTATAATGACCTGAGCCTGCACAGGCAAGGCCATCTTCAAACTCTTCCTGGGTGATGGTATCCACTACATCTCCCACCATCTCCAAGGTCCATCCTTCGGATGGCTTCGGAAGACTTTTAAGCTCAATACGGACAATATTCCCAACCTGCTGCCCGCCAAAAACATCTGAACCTTTCAGATGGAGTGGCCAGCAGTCTTTCCCCGCTTCGGTCTGCATTGGAAGGGGCTTTCCATTAAGTTTGTTTGCAATAATATATCCATCGTTGCGGGCGATAGCAGTACTGTCCAGGGTTGCCTTCCACCCGTCTCCCGCAATAACATCAATTTGATAGTTCTGAGCAGCAAGCTCGTCGTTGAAGTTAAAGTGGTGTGGACCCTCGTCAGTGTCATCATCAACCATGCCCACGAGCAACCAGAGGGGCATACCTTCCCAGACATTACCGTCATCATCGGTCCAGGACACCCGGTGAGAAGGCGAACAAGACATGCCATCCTCGAAGTAAGCTTTGCTGATGGTTGTCTCCTTTGCACCAGAGAGCTGGAGAGTCCAGTCTGTCGGTGTGGCACCACCTGTGTCAACAACCGTTTTTACCGCTGCGGTAGCAGCCGCTTTCACAGCACTGAGATCGGTTTCGTCGGTGATACCGGCGGCATAGTAGAACTCAACCCGGTCACCATCAACTAGTTCAATCAGATTCAGAGCTCCGGCAGGATTGTTATATCCATCTTTAAAAACATTGTTGACATAAGCATACCACTTGCTCCCGCCTTTAACATAAGAATGTTTTCCTACGTTGTCCAAGAGAAGCGCACCCGAAGCACCGTAATTCTTGTCAGTGATATCATAGGTAAACCCACCGGCGGCTGCGGCGGCCTGAAGCGCTCCTAATGGTGTAGCCTTGTTAACAGTATAAGCTGACCCCGAGTTGTAGGCAGTTACGTCAAAAGTCTCACCGGGTGTCAAATTAACTGTTCCGTCATATAGAACGACGGTTTTAGCCGACTGGGCCATAGCTGATTGTGGCGCAACAGCTACCATAGTAAATAATGCACATAGTATCACAATGGATAT